>CALQJP020000212.1 GCA_943330925.2 Chryseobacterium gleum | reverse complement strand
TTCTATGCATTTGCCATCTGGATTGGTCTCGCTGTCTATGCACTCTACTTCGCAGCGACACAGTGGACTTTCCAAAACGTAACCAAAGTGGCTTCAATGACGGTAGGTGGCTCTGTGATAATTCTCTTTGCCGAACGCCTCGCAACCGGAAGCAACGGCTTTGGCTATTCATTGATGTACATGAGCATCGTAGCAACGGCCATGCTGGCACTCATGATGCTCCTAGGCAAAGTCATTAAGGGCGAAACCTCCAGCAAGTCATTGGCCGCTATGCTCATTTGCTTGGTCACTCCTGCCCTCATGGCCTATCAAAACTGGGACGACCACACACGCGCCGACCGCAAAACCGGATTGGCCATGGCCATCAACTACCTGCAATCACTGCAGCCCAACGCTATCATTTTCACCAACGGTGACAACGATACATTCCCGCTTTGGTATGCGCAAGAAGTGGAAGGCATCCGCACCGATGTGCGCGTAGTGAACCTCTCACTCCTCAACACCGACTGGTACATCGATCAGATGAAGCGCCAGGCATACGATGGCATGCCGGTACCATTCAAATTGCCGGAGCAGAAATACCGCCAGGGCACGCGCGACGTAATGTTCGTTGACCCCAACCGCGAAACGAAAGGCTTCATGCCGATCTCTGAAGCCATGGCAGTGGCGCTCGACGACAGTAAAACCATCGACAACGGCCGCAACAAAATTGCCTACTTACCGAGCTACAAGTTCAGCATGAAAGTGGACAACGCAGTTGCTGAGAGCTATCGTCAATACCTCAACGAAGGGGATTCGCTCGTTTCTGAAATTCAATTCAGCCTGGCCGATGCAGGTGGACGTCCGCGCTCCTACATCACCAAGGCGAACCTTGCGGTGCTCGACCTGCTCAACAACATGGACTGGAACCGCCCGGTTTACTTCGCAGTTACTACCGGTGGTGATGCTTACATGGGACTGGAGCAGTACTTCCAACTCGAAGGACTTGCATACCGTCTTACACCGATCAAGCACAAGAAAAATCCGAATCCCAACATCGACGGTGGTGTGAGCTCTTCAATCATGTACGACAACATGATGAACAAATTCCAGTGGGGCAACATGGATAAACTGCCTATCTACATGGATGAGAACAACCGCCGCATGACCACCAACTTGCGTTTGCAATTCGGTCACCTGGCAGAACAGCTCATCGAAGAAGGTGATCTTGAAAAAGCGCGCGAGGTTATCCAACGCTCACTCGATGTAATGCCGGAATACAACGTGCCTTACGAGCAACCACAAATCATGTGGCAATTGGTCGACTTGATGTACCAGGCCGAATACGATGAAAAAGCGCTCGAACTCAGCAAGCGCATGATTGACATCAACAACCAGGAAATCGACTTCTACCACAGCCTCGATGAAAAGCACCGAAAGCTGATAGAGAAAGACATTACCATGCGCATTCAAATCAACGACCGCCTCAGCACGATGGCGTCGGTGAATGCCCCCGATAATGCCGACTTCAAAGCCATCGACGAGGTTGTGAAAACCCAACTCGAAGAATTCCAGCTTCCTTCTTATAAAGAGTACCTCGAGCAAGAGAAACAAATGGAAGAAATGAAGCGCAAGCAGGATTCAATTATTAAACTCAACAACGCCAATCGCAGCACATCCGTTTCGCTTGATGGCCCAACGGGCATTATAAAGAAATAAGAACGATTCAAGTCTAAAAACGCGCAGGAAAATCTCATCCTGCGCGTTTTTTTTGAAACTGCCTCGCCACACTATCTTCGCATCCGTTAATAAACACGCTACATGCTCGACACTTTCATTGAAGTATTTACCACGTTTGGTGGAATTTTCAGCCTCTTTACATTGGTTGTTTTGGAAATTGTGTTGGGAATAGACAACATCATTTTCATTGCGATTATATGTGGATATATACCGAATAAGAAAGACCAGCAGCGCGCCCGCTTCATAGGGTTGATGCTTGCCCTCGCCGTGAGAATCTTGCTGCTTTCGACCATCAACCTCATTACGAAAATGGTCGATCCGTTCTTCTTCATCGGGCACATACCCATCACAGGCCGAGGCCTTATCTTGTTTGGTGGTGGTGCATTTTTGATTGTGAAAACCGTGACAGAAATTTATCATAAATTCAAAATCGCGGATAAAGAAGAAAACGCTAAGTCGCGTCAGCTTACCTGGACACAAGCCATTCTGCAGATTACACTCATCGACATCGTATTCTCGTTCGACTCAATCATCACAGCAGTTGGTGTAACCTCCGACAATCCCAACGCCGCACTGGCACTAGCTACCATGATCATGGCCGTAGTTTTAGCCATGATAGCCATGCTGATGTTTGCGCCGTATGTGAGCGATTTCATTGAAAAATACCCAACCATCAAGATGCTCGCTCTAGCATTCCTTGTTGTAATTGGATTGATACTCGTACTCGAAGCACTTGAAGACGCGCACGTATTGCACTTGCCGGAAGGGGTAAACATTAAAACCTACGGCTACGCAGCACTCTTCTTCTCGGTGATTGTAGAATCACTCAACATTCGATTGAAAAACGTGAAAGAAAAGCGCAGCGCATAAAACAACCGCACACATGATTGCATAAAAAAGCCACCCCTTGAGGTGGCTTTTTTATTGTTTTCAGTTTAAGGAATCAATCCACGTTGTCGTGGAGGAAAGGGTTTTCACGCAGCTCAACCTTGCGCTGGCCGGCCTCATCAACCGACTCATTCAATGAGTAACGTGAGATATTGCTGTCTGAACTATGCGGTGCACTGTCCAGCGAAATCTTCTTGCGAGCATAAGCGGGCTCATTTTCCAACTCGCTCAATCCATTCGGAGTCTTGAGTTTAATGGTAAACTCGCGAATACGCATTTCGCGCTCCTTGTTGCGAGCGAGCAATTCGGTGCGGTTCGGACGATCGGTCATCACAAACTCTTCTTTGACTTCTTCCTTGTGTTTCAACGTCGCTGCTGGCGCGTCTTCTATAGATTTAGCAGCGATATCGTTGAAGCTGCTGCCGAGCTCCATAAGCACGGGCTCGTCGAGCGGCAACTCCTCTTCGCGAATTTTCAAGGTTGAGATGGTAGGCACATCTTCAATGTCCGTTGCCTGCTCATCAATCTTATTGACAACCTCGAATTCGTATTCAACCGGTGCCTCAACAACTTTCAAAAACGGCTCGCTTGGCGCTTCCTCAACTACTGGAGGAGCAACGTTCACTACAGGTAGATCAGCAACAGGAGTTTCAACCTTGGCCACAACTTCTTTTGCACCTTCGGCCTCAAGCCACATTTTCTTCGGCTCCTCTATACGATCGCTCCAGCTGTCTGAATTACCACTGCCTACGAAACCGGTGGCAATAACAGTAACACACACCTCATCGCCGAGCGAAGCATCCTGGCCATAGCCCCAGATAACCTCGGCCGACATGCCGGCTTGCTCCTGGATGTAATCTGTAATTTCACTGATCTCATCCATCAACAACTCATCATTTCCATGGGTGATGTTGAGCAATACGAAGTTTGCACCTGTTATGTCGCGGTCGTTGAGCAGTGGCGACTCAAGAGCCGATTCAACTGCCTTGCGCGCACGGCCTTCGCCGCTTGCACGACCTGAGCCCATAATGGCCTTACCGCTGTCTTTCATCACGGTCTTCACGTCGTTCATATCGACGTTCACCGTTCCGATCAGCGTAATAACCTCCGCTATTCCCTTTGCTGCTGTGCAAAGCACTTCATCGGCATGACCGAAAGCAGCCTTCAGTGTAAGGTTGCCATACAACTCACGCAGCTTGTCGTTGTTAATTTCCAAAAGGGTATCAACGTTGGCCTTCATCTCAGACAATCCGAGCTCCGCCTGACTTGAACGCTTCTTGCCTTCAAACATGAACGGCACAGTAACAATACCCACGGTGAGTATGCCCATGTCGCGCGCTACCTTGGCTATCACAGGTGCTGCTCCGGTACCGGTGCCACCACCCATGCCTGCTGTAATAAATACCATGGTAGTGTTTTCGCTTAAAAGAGCTTTTATCTCTTCCAGGCTTTCAATAGCCGCATTGCGACCTACCTCAGGAATAGAGCCGGCTCCGCGTCCTTCGGTAAGGGTGCTGCCCAACTGAATCTTCAGTGGAACAGGACTCTTGTCGAGCGCCTGAGCATCGGTATTGCAAACAATAAAATCTACTCCTTTGATACCTTGTTCATACATGTAGTTGACAGCGTTGCTGCCACCGCCGCCAACGCCAATCACCTTGATGATTGAAGAATTGCTGGTCGGCAAATCGAATTTGAATGAGTTTTCCATGTTGGTTGATATGGGTTTGGCTCTCGTTATCAGCACCTTTAGGCAAATCCGACAACGGTAATTTGATAGGCCTAATAACGAACAACAAACGAGGCCTATGCAAACCGACTTTTCAAAAAAGTGAACCTATGAATGTTAGTAAAAGCGAATTGATTTTTCCCTTGCAACAGTCCGCACATCTGAGGTTTTTCTGTATGAAATGCTTTTTCACTTGGTTTGGCTTACTTTCGTGCTGTCAATTTTTGGGATTCCCCTCACCATCATGCAAGAGACTATCAACGATAAGCTGAATCTTCAGCCCTATAACAGCAACCGCCCTCACCTCATCATTCCGGAATACGGAAGGAACA
>CALQJP020000211.1 GCA_943330925.2 Chryseobacterium gleum | reverse complement strand
TCGTCACTGCCTTTCCCGGCGGCTGCGCTCGGCCATTTGCTCAGAAGGGGCAACCCGCAAAGGAGTATGCGTTGAACAAGCTGTTTTGGGAGGAACACATTCTATTGAAGAAGAAAAACTGAGTAACTGAAAAATCATCCTCACACCTTATCTTCGCCCTTATGCATCACCACAACACACCAATCTCGGTTTGGCATGGGCAACCCTTTGAGGTCCCTGTGCTCGAAAGTGGCATGAAGTGGGCGTTGGTGCGGTATCGCAATCCGCGCGAACAGCCTCGGAAGTTTTCATTGCTGAAGAATCTGTTCGTGGTGCGCAAGGGACAATCCTTTGGGGCGGTCGGCAATGAAAGGTGCACGTCGATACGCGTGTGGCAATTTCGGTGGTGGATCGGCTGGCCTAAGTCGAATCGGATTGAACTCGCGGTGCGCAAGCTCTCGGAGCGTCGCATGCCTGAGGTAAACGCGACGACGCCCATGCCACAGGTGCTGCCGCATGCAGCGAGAGAAATAGAACGGGCTGTGATGGGGAGGGAAAAAACACTACGTATTGCGTTGCACTTGCAAACGAATCCGATGCTCCATCTTGCGCCGCTCCATTTACAACTCAACGAAATAGACGATGAACCACCAATTAAACCATTTGACTCCCACGGCTGAAGCCGTGGGCTGAACGAAAAAAACGCAACCGAAACTCACTACAATACCAATCCCACGGCTGAAGCCGTGGGCTCGATATCACAACCAACCGCCACACCCTACAATCCTACAATCCTCGATAGCTATGTCAACTACCCCCTACTCCGCTCCCTCCAAGACAACCCGCTTCCTGTGGTGGTGCGCAGGAGCCGACGCTCACTTTCTGATGAAATCTCCTATGCAAGACCGCGTGAAATATGCGGGTATCGGTGGTATCGTGCTGTGCACCGGGGCACTGGCTATGGTTTCTGGTGGATTTGCTTTCTTCACCGCTTTCGGTCCGAAGGCCTATGCAATGGATCAAGAAGAGGCGGCCGGTATCGGCTTCTTGATTGGAACCGTGCTCTTTGGTATCGCCTGGGGGCTCATCATCTTCAACCTCGACCGATTCATCGTGTCGAGCACAGGCAAAGGTGACGGAACCGACACCGTCACCTGGCGCGAGGTGATGCAGGCTTTTCCGCGCATCATCATTGCGCTCATTCTTGGCTTTGCAATATCAGCACCGTTGGAAATCCGCATCCTCAAATCGGAGATCGACAATGAACTAGATAAATTCCAAAAGACCTACACGCAAGAGCGCAACATGCAATCGGATTCGCTCTTTGCACAACGCAAAGCCATTCTCGAAAAAGATAAGGCAGAGCTTGAAGGGAAACTCGCTTCGTATGAAACGGAGTTAAAAGTGTATGACGATAAAATTGATGAGCTCGTTGAAAAAAAGCGTCTCGAAATGCAAGACAAGCGTGCATATGGGGAAGGTCCTGTGGCAAAGGCCCTTCAGAAAAACATCGACGACAAGATGATTGAAAAAGAAAAGTTTGCGGCGTTGAAGTCAACAGACATGAATGCATGGAAAACGGAACTGGAACAGACATCGAACGACATTCGTGCTCTTGATGATGAACTACGCGCGGAATACAAAAAGAACGAGGAAAGCGCACATACCTATAGCGGCCTGCTAAAGCGCATTCAAATCAGTCACGAAGTGGGTGGTGTCATTCCATGGATCATCTTCCTCGTTATTCTCTGCATCGAAATGGGCCCCATCTTCTTCAAGATGATGCTCACGAAAGGGCCGTACGACTATATGGTCGAAAACCAGAACTATTTGATGAATGTCGAGAATGGCGTGCTCAAGGAAGACCACATCTACCAAGGCACCAACGGCATTATCCACATGGAAAAATACCGATACCTTGAAGTGGAGAAAGCGAAGAAAGACAAAGAGGCGAAGCTCGAAGCACTGGGCCGCATCAACCAGCACATCATCGGTTCGTGGGAGCAAATCAAGATGAGCCAGGTGAGCCAGAATCCACAAGCACACTATACCGAAAACGACCCCAACACGACGGCCTGATGCTCGTTCTATTCGGACTGAATAAAGACATCTGGAACCAAATTGGTGCCGCTGAACGTGCTCAATACACATGGGCTGCTCGGCTGTATTTGCTTTCGTGCGTATTGAGTGCCGCGGCAGGCGTGCGGTTCATGCAACAGCTTTCCGACTCGTATGTTATTGGTGTTTTGGGTGGTTTGCTGGTGGGGTATATCGTTTCGGTGGTTACGCGCATTGCGCTGATTACGATGGTGTCGCTGCCGCTGACCTCGGCTTCGCTCGGGGACCACCCCTCGACTACGCTCGGGGACCACTCCTCGACTACGCTCGGGGACCACTCCTCGACTCCGCTCGGAGACCGGACGGTGCCCGAGCGAAGCCGAGGGCAGCGAAGCCGAAGGCCCGATTTCTCCATACTATTCAGACTTCTCATCATCGCCTTGATGTCGCTCGTGGTCGCACTTCCCGTCGCTGCTCTCATTGGTTACACGGAGGCCGAAAACATCAGCGCGCAACGCCGTGCGCAAGTGCTCAGCGAATTCAAAGCGAATCACCCCGATATGACCAGCGAGCAAAACCGCATTCTGATGGCCAACTTGCAGGCCGATCATTTTCCCATTTACGTTTATCAGCACCTAGCCCAACAGCCCGTGGGCGTTTTCGCTATTTGGTTTACCGGTGCATGTTTTCTCGTTCCTTTCTTCATGCTCTGGCACCTGCGCAGAGGCAGCCAATTTCAGTATGCCCAACTGAACCGCGATATGCTTGTGCACCAAATCGAAACCGACTACGCCATGACGCTCGAGCAATCGCGTAGGATGCAACAAAACCGATTTGGACTGTCCGAGTGCATTCTGCCCCATCAGGCGTGGCTCGACGCTCCCTTTAATACACGCAGTATCGAAGAACAAACACAGTACACAGTAGAACCGGAAGCAGTCTTCCTCGAACGATTGAAGACTCTATAAGCATGGCGCAAATTGTGAAATACTATAGTGGAACCCTGCATGCCCAGTTTGAAACGAGTAAGGCGACTCCTATTTATGCGCACATGAATACGGCGGATGTTGAGCTGCAACCGCGTTTTGTGTTAGAGCACGCACAAGAAATCGATTTCGCAGCGTACGAATCAGCGACACTCAATCCCGCACAGCCTTATTTACAGCGCAAAATCACAGAAGGCATTGAGCTCGTATTTGGAGTCGGCTCCGCCAAGCGTGTAACGTTGAAAGAACTGACGTTACAATGGACGGATGAGGATGTGGTGCAACAACGCGTGTGGACCTTCATGGCCGAAAAGAACGGTCGACGACACGGTCGCTTGAAGGCACATGGATTTGTGGCCGTGGTGGAGGAAATTCCTGATATCATAAAGGATGTAGTTCCGGATAGTTTTTCAGCTGTAACTAGTGTGCAGGCTTCGCCTGTTGTGCAAGGGGCAACGAGTGCACGAATGGAAAATACAGTTGCTACGGATGCACCTGTCATTTCTGCTGCTCCTACTCCTTCGTTGATGTCGAGAGGTGGTTGCTCGCCCTTTCGAGGTTTAGGGGGCGGCATGCCGGGCGGTTGCGGTCGTCGCGGATGTGGGTTTCTCGCCATCATTCCGCTGCTGTTCTTACTGCTTGGTATGCTTCGTCAGTGTCAGGAAAGCGGACGACCACAAAGCGGATCGACCATTATACACGACACCGTGTATGTCGACCGTGTAGAAGAGCGAGTAGACACACTCACCCTCTTCAAGACCGACACTATTCAGATGGTGGACTCTTCCAAGCAAACCATCTTCAAACCCGTGGTGCTGCCCAATGTGCAGTTCTACACCAACAGCGCGAATCTGATTCCGACGTCGTTGAGCGATATACAACAGCTCGCGCAGCACCTCATCGACACACCCGAGCTCGATGCCATTGTGATTGGCCATACCGATAATGTAGGTGAAGCACAATCGAACCTCAAGCTCTCACAGCGCAGAGCGGAGACGGTGCGCAACGTCATTATATCGATGGGCGTTGAGGCGAATCGCCTAACCGCAGTTGGCAAAGGAGATAAAGAACCGAAGACTGATAATAACACCGAAGAAGGACGACTCATGAATCGTCGTGTCGAAGTGCAGCTCGTGCAAACCATGATTCAGGAAAACAAGACCACACTCAAGCAGTGAAACCCGCAGGCACATATCTCCATTTTGAAGGCACCTACCGCGGCGTGTATCGCGGTGGCAAGGTGAGCAGCGCTTTGGGCACTCATACGTTTAAAGAGATTGACTGGGTGTGGCTAGAGGTAACTCCTGTTGCACGTCTTGCAGCGCGCAACGTGCAAGAAGAACGCGTGCTCGATTTTTATTTCGCACCGCAACTACCCAAGAAGTCGATGTTTCGGCTGCCGGGAAATCAAGGTACTCATGTCATACTCGTTGGACCTGAAAAGAAAGCGTTTGCCGGTACGATTTACGATGTTGTGATGCGGCAGCACACTGTTGGGAGCAGCGACGCCGAGATTACCATTAAGGACCCAAATGGTAAACCCGTAGCGATGGATGCGCTGGAGATAAGCGGTACCATTCGCTTTTCCATACCCGATACAACCGTTGTGGCACCACAACCCACATTGACCAACGCCTCGTCAACGCAGGTTGCAGGCACTCCGTTTCAGCCGCCTACGGTAAACTATACTCCGCATACATCACCTACCTTCTCTAACCCGTTGGTGGCAC
>CALQJP020000210.1 GCA_943330925.2 Chryseobacterium gleum | reverse complement strand
ATCGCAGCTAGCAAGGGTGAAGGCGCTGCTTACAAAAAGAAGGAAGACGTTCACCGTATGGCCGACGCCAACAAAGCATTCGCACACTTCCGTGTGTAATTAAACTGAAGAAAAGAAAAGAACCATTATGTCTCGCGACTTAAAATATACAAGGAATATCGGTATCGCTGCACACATCGATGCCGGTAAGACCACCACCACTGAGCGTATCCTTTACTACTCAGGTGTAAATCACAAAATCGGTGAGGTACACGATGGTGCTGCTACCATGGACTGGATGGCCCAGGAGCAGGAGCGTGGTATTACTATCACCTCTGCAGCTACTACAGTAAGCTGGAACTACCGCAACAACAAATACCATATCAACATCATCGATACTCCCGGTCACGTTGACTTTACCGTTGAGGTAAACCGCTCACTCCGCGTATTGGATGGTTTGGTGTTCTTGTTCTCGGCGGTTGATGGTGTTGAGCCGCAATCAGAGACTAACTGGCGCTTGGCGAACAACTACAACGTTGCTCGTATCGGATTCGTAAATAAAATGGACCGTCAGGGTGCAGACTTCTTGAAAGTTTGCAAGCAGGTGAAAGATATGTTGGGTAGCCACGCTGTGCCACTTCAGTTGCCAATCGGTGGTGAGGATGATTTCAGAGGCGTAGTTGACTTGATCAACTGGCGCGGTATGATCTGGAATGAACACGACAAGGGTATGACCTATGAAGTGGTTGACATTCCAGCCGACATGTTGGACGAGGCGAAGGAATATCGTGAGAAATTGCTTGAGGCAGTTTCTGAGTACGACGACAACATCATGATGAAGTTCTTTGATGCTCCTGAAACGATCACTGAGCGTGAAGTGTTGGATGCATTGCGTCAGGCTGTATTGGATATGAAACTCGTTCCAATGGTTTGCGGTTCTTCATTCAAGAACAAAGGCGTTCAAACCATGCTTGACTTGGTAATGGAATTGATGCCAAGCCCACTGGATAAGGAAGATACAAAGGGTACAAACCCTGATACAGGTGAGGAGATTATCCGTAAGCCAGATTACAAAGAGCCGTTTGCAGCATTGGCATTCAAGATTGCTACTGACCCATTCGTAGGTCGTCTGGCTTTCATGCGTGCTTACTCAGGTTTGCTTGAGGCAGGTTCTTATGTGTTGAATACTCGCAGTGGAAATAAAGAGCGTATCTCTCGTATTTTCCAAATGCACGCTAACAAGCAAAACCCGATTGAGCGTCTTGGCGCTGGTGATATCGGTGCAGCTGTTGGATTTAAAGATATTAAGACAGGGGATACATTGTGCGACGAAAAGCACCCAATCGTTCTTGAAGCGATGGACTTCCCTGAGCCTGTAATCGGTCTTGCCGTTGAGCCAAAAACTCAGGCTGACTCTGATAAGATGGGTATGGCTTTGGCGAAACTCGCTGAAGAAGATCCAACCTTCCGCGTTCACACAGACCAGGAAACCGGTCAGACTGTAATCAGCGGAATGGGTGAGTTGCACTTGGAAATCATCGTTGACCGTTTGAAGCGCGAATTCAAGGTTGAGTGTAACCAAGGTGCTCCACAGGTTGCTTACAAAGAAACTATCGTTGGCACTTCTGCTCACCGCGAAGTGTTCAAGAAGCAGTCGGGTGGTCGTGGTAAGTTCGCCGACATTCAAATCGAAATCGGTCCGAATGACGATGTAGAGAAGCCAGGCTTGTTGTTCGTAAACAACATCAAGGGTGGTAACATTCCTCGCGAATTCATTCCAGCAATCGAGAAGGGTTTCAAAGAAGCCATGAACAATGGTGTACTTGCCGGTTACCCTGTGGATTCTTTGAGGGTTGAATTGAACGACGGATCGTTCCACGCGGTTGACTCGGACGCACTTTCTTTCGAATTGTGTGCGAAGATGGCTTACCGTGAAGCAATGCCGAAGTGTCGCCCAATCATCCTCGAGCCTATCATGAAGCTTGAAGTGGTTACTCCATCAGAGAACATGGGTGATGTAATAGGTGACTTGAACAAGCGTCGCGGTTTGATTGAAGGAACCGGCGAGCGTAACAACGCTACCGTTATCAACGCCAAAGTTCCACTTTCTGAAATGTTCGGTTACGTAACTGACTTGCGTACCATCACTTCAGGTCGTGCAACCTCAACCATGGAATTCAGCAATTACGCTGCTGCACCGAACAACGTGCAGGAGACTGTAATCGCTAAGGCAAAAGGAAAAGCAAACGCATAATAGAAAAACAAAGCCTAATGGCCCAGAAGATTAGAATAAAACTGAAGTCTTACGACCACAACCTGGTAGACAAGTCTGCCGAGAAGATCGTGAAAACCGTGAAGTCAACCGGTGCAGTTGTAAACGGACCTATTCCGTTGCCAACACACAAGCGCATTTACACCGTGTTGCGTTCACCTCACGTAAACAAGAAGGCTCGTGAGCAGTTCGAATTGAGCTCCTACAAGCGTCTGCTCGATATCTATAGCTCTTCAAGCAAGACTGTAGACGCGCTGATGAAGCTCGAACTGCCAAGTGGTGTGGAAGTAGAGATCAAGGTGTAGTAGGAGGGAAGCGAAAGCATCCACTCAACAAACAACAAGCAATTAACGTCCCTGCTGAGCAGAGACAAAGCATAAACAATAAATAACAAACACATGCCAGGTATTATTGGTAAAAAGGTCGGAATGACTAGCATCTACAGTGCCGCTGGAAAGATGATTCCATGCACGGTGATAGAAGCTGGTCCATGTGTGGTTACACAAATCAAGACCAAAGATGGTAAGGATGGGTATGATGCTGTTCAGATTGGCTACTTAGACAAGAAGGACAAGCACACCACCAAAGCCATGCAGGGCCACTTCAAAAAGGCCAGCGTAACTCCAAAGCGTTACATTGCGGAGTTCCACGATTTCGCAGGAGAACTCGCCTTGGGTGCAACCATCACAGTTGATTCAGTTTTCACGGAAGGTGAGAACGTGGACGTGATAGGTACAACAAAAGGTAAAGGTTTCCAGGGTGTTGTAAAGCGTCACGGTTTCGGTGGTGTGGGCGAAAGCACACACGGTCAGCACAACCGTCTTCGCGCTCCTGGTTCTATGGGTGCTTCTTCTGATCCTTCACGTGTATTCCCAGGTAAGCGCTTGGGTGGCCGTGACGGAGGTTCACAACGCACCGTTGGTAACCTCGAAGTGGTGAAGATTCTCCCAGAAGAAAATCTGATCCTCGTGAAAGGTGCAGTTCCCGGATTTAATGGTTCAACCGTATATATCGTAAAGTAACATGAAACTCGAAGTAATCAATACCTCAGGCCAGAAGACTGGCAAGTCCGTTACGCTCGATGCATCGGTATTTGCCATCGAACCTAACGACCACGCGATCTACCTCGATGTTAAGCGCTACTTGGCAGCTCAACGTTCTGGTACGCACAAATCGAAGCACCGCGGTGAAATTCACGGTTCAACTCGCAAGCTGCATAAGCAGAAGGGTACCGGTGGTTCACGTAAGGGCTCTATCAAAAACCCGTTGTTCCGTCAGGGTGGTACCATCTTCGGTCCACAGCCACGTAGCTACGACATCAAAGTGAACAAGAGCACTCAGCGCTTGGCACGTAAGTCGGCACTAAGCTACAAGGCGAAAGAGAACAATATTCTTGTGTTGGACACCATTGCTATGGATAAGCCACGCACAAAGGATTTCGCAGGTTTGCTGAAGAACCTCAGCCTCGACGGAAAGAAGACATTAGTTCTTCTTCCGGAAAGAAACGACAACGTTTTTCTTTCATCAAGAAACTTAGAAAAAACCAACGTACAGATTGCCAGTTTGGTGAATACCTACGACATCATGAACAGCCACAATGTGGTTTTCGTAGGAAACGCTCACGAAGTGGTAGCTGAACTCCTAAAGAAATAATAACACATGAAACAGATCCTCCTCCGACCTTTGGTCACTGAGAAAATGTCTGCTATCTCTGAAAAGCAGGGCAAGTACGGTTTCATCGTGAATCGCGACGCTAACAAGATTGAAATCAAGCATGCTGTCGAGAATTCTTACGGAGTAACCGTGGTTAAAGTAAACACCATCAATGTTGACGGGAAGCGCAAGTACCGTTACACAGCGAAGGGCATCATTGAAGGACGTTCACCGTCTTACAAGAAGGCCATCATAAAGCTGCAAGCTGGTGAGACAATTGATTTTTACGCCAACGTATAATATACTGACGAAAAATGGGTATTAAAAAATTAAATCCGGTTACCGCAGGTACTAGGCACAAAGTGGCGCTCACGTTTGATGAGTTGACTACAGACAAGCCATTCAAGCCCCTGTTGGTTCCTATGAAGAAGACCGGTGGTCGCAACAACCAAGGTAAGCGCACAATGCGTTACATCGGTGGCGGTCACAAGCAGAAGTACCGTTTGGTAGACTTCAAGCGCGATAAGCATGGTGTAGCCTGCAAGGTGCTCACCATCGAGTACGATCCTAATCGTTCTGCTCGTATTGCTCTGGTTGAGTATGCCGATGGTGAGAAGCGTTACGTTATTGCTCCACAAGGATTGAAAGTAGGGCAGTCGCTTATGAGCGGCACCGGTGCAGCTCCGGAAATCGGAAATGCATTGTTCCTGAAAGATATTCCACTCGGAACAACCATTCACAACATCGAGATGAAGCCAGGTAAGGGTGGTAGCATCGCTCGCAGCGCGGGTAGCTATGCTCAGCTTACTTCACGTGATGGCAGGTATGCAGTAATCACGATGCCTTCGGGTGAGAATCGTTTGATTCTCGGGGAGTGTAT
>CALQJP020000209.1 GCA_943330925.2 Chryseobacterium gleum | reverse complement strand
GAGTGGCGAGTGGCGAGTGGCGAGTGGCGAGTGGCGAGTGGCGAGTGGCGAGTGGCGAGTGGCGAGTGGCGAGTGGCGAGGAGATGATAAGAGAGTAAATTACAGATAGAAGATAACACCCATTGAAAAGGCCTATGTTGAATTTCAACATAGGCCTTTTTATTCTCGATTCTACAAGTATCGTTTTGAGATTAAAGAATCAGAAACGGAATGAATAACAGCGGCCCATAACATTCGCCATTCGCCACTCGCCATTCGCCACTCTCCCCTACATGTAATTCGGGCACGTCTTCGCATTCATCTTTCTCGGGAATTTCGAGAAGGTATGCAAGAGTGAAAATTCGAGACCGCCGCGTCCGTTGCTGGCGGGTTTGAGTGAACTGGTGTTGAGGTCGTAGCTCACAGCGGCATTCCAAGGTCCGTGTTGCAAACCGACGATGAAGAATCCTGAATCTTTCGCACGCACAAAAAGTCCGGCATACACACCGTTGCGCGCCCATGGTTTTTCGCTTAAGGTGTAGTGAGCAAGTCCGCCGATATTGAATTCAGTGTATTTACCCTGAACCATCAGGAGTATCATGGGCTCTAACGTGAGTTCTTTGCCAATGACTTGCTTGTAGCTTCCGTGCAGATTGAAGCGAGAATCCAGTTTTACGTATCCTTCATCGAAGAAACTCTGCTTCGGACGAGAGATGTTGTAAAGGCTGATACCTGCAGAAAACGAACGTTTTTCGTCGATTGTTCGTGAATAGGTTGTGCCAAGATTTAGATTGAAATACCCTCTGCCGGCGCGTGGAAAAACTTCGCCATTCGGCTGGTTAGGGTCATAGTTCACACCGTTCCACTGACTGTCGAATGTGAGTTTGGAGTAGTCGATTTTCATGGATGTATAGCCAATCATAGCGCCAACATTCAAGGCCGACTTCTTTGCAGAAGACAATTTGAATTGCTGCGCTACCATCAGGTTCACACCGGTTGTTTTCAGTTGTGAGTCGCCGGCTTTATCCGAATAAACGGAGATGCCGCCATGAAAGGGCAACTCTTTGAAATTACCATCTTCACTGTTGAAAATGCCATCGGGTAGGGTGATGTTGTTGGCATCGGCACCGGCCGCAAAAGTTGAATAAGGCGTCGTAACGGAGCGCCATTGGGTTCGCTGATTGATACCCACACGGTATGAACCTTCAAACTGTCCGCAAAGGGCGGGGTTGAGCAGCAAAGGCGATTGAAAGAACTGTGAGAAATGAATGTCTTGGGCGGTGAGGCGCATGCTCGTTGCGGAAAGCACAGCAACTGCAAAAAGCGCAAAAACTCTTAAGTGAAACATGAGTGGTAGATCGGTTAATTAGGCTAGCGTATAACGGTAATGTTCCCCTTCTCAAAGTATTCTTCGCCGCCTTCGCAGTTGGCTTCCAGGTAATACACAAACACATCGGGATCCACTTTCATTTCTTTGAAAGTGCCATCCCATCCTTCATTTTGATTGAAGGTCTCAAACACCACTTGCCCCCATCGGTTGTAGATCGCCAGGTGAACTTTGGAAAGGTTCAGGCCACGAACATACAACTTTTCGTTCTTCCCATCGGCATTTGGGGTAAAGGTGTTGGGGATGAAAATATTGGGAGGCCCACACACGATATTGAGTACGCGTACTTCAACCGTGTCAATGGCGCTGCACTGCGAGTCGGAAACCGTAACGGTGTATACGGTTGTTTGAGTGGGCGAGGCCAATGGGTTTTGAATATTGGCGTTGTTCAATGATTCGGCAGGCGACCAGGAGTAGCTATAACCACCGGGCTGCACATTCAGCAGCGCATTTTCTCCTGAAGCAATGAGCGTGGGATTGGCGGAAGCTGTAATAGAGGTAGTGTTGAGCGAACTGATGGAGACCAATACGGAGTCGCTGGCTGTACACCCTTCTTCTGACGTAGCAACTACAGTGAATAAAGTATTCGCGCTGATGTCTGCAACAATGGTTGACGTGTTTTGTCCTGTCAAAATGGGCTCTTCAGGGCTCCAGCTATAGTCGAAGAGCGGACTGGGATTTTCGACTGCGATTGTAACCTGTTCACCGGCACACACGGTAAAGTCGGCCTGAAGCGTTGTTTGATCATCGGCGAGTTCAATGTATACGGGTTGTTCTATGCTGCAGCTGCCACTTACAATTTGCACGTAGTAGATGTCGCTGTTGATGGCCTGCACGGTTATGTCTACATCGGTGCTGTCGTCGTTGAGTTGTGTATTGAATCCCCAGTTGTTGGTATCGCTCCAAACAATCAATGCATCGCTGGGGGAGTAGTTCGCGGTGAGGGTAATTTCAGCGGGCTCACACAGCACGGTATCGGTTGTGAGGTTTTCAAATTGCAGCACATCGACATGCAGGTAGTACGTTGTAATGCAACCGAAATTATTTTGGGTGATAACAAAGTCCTGGCTTTCAGTGCCGGTATAGAAAGTTGTAAACTGATCTGGATCGCTTAGGCTTTGAGTTGGTGACCAGGTAAAGATTCCTTGGTCTGAGGGCATGGTAAGCACATTGTTGGGCGGACCACACACCACGACATCGTCGAGTGTGAGCGAAACGGGTTCTGTAATGGTTACGGTGTGTTGCACGCTGTCAGCCCCATTACATGTAAGGCTGCTGTTAACAGTTAGTGTGATGGTATATGTGCCCGGCTGAGCATAGATATGTGTAGGAAGTGAGTCGGTAGAAAATGTGCCGTCTCCAAAATCCCAGTAGTATGTTTCAGCGCCAATGCTTTCGTTTACAAGAAAGGTTTGATTGCCTATGCAGATTGTTGGGCTAACATAAAAATCAGCAACCGAAAGCGGTAGTTGGAAGTCAAATTTGAAGACAGCATTGTTGCAGCCACCAAATGCTGCTGCTCCATTTAGAGTACCTGTTGTTGAAGGGAAATCGCTGTTGCCACCGCAACCGGCACACACACTTTGATAGATGACTCCTTTCTTATCGAAGCGGCTTGTGCCACCATCGACGTGCTCTTGACTTGGCGTTCCTCCAAAGAATGTAGCATATTCGAGAAAGGTCATGTTTTCATCAAATACAGCCATGTAAAAATCGCCGGTGGTGCTCAAGTTTTGGAATGCGTCATTGGTGATGGGCATGTTGGCCATGGAGTGAAGATGACTTCCGGGGTTGAGTGCATTGGTTGCCGATGCATCAACGCCCCAGCCCGAGATATAAACGCGGTTGCAGTAGTCAACGAGGAAAGCCGTTGGTGATAGGTTTGGCTTACCGTCGCCTGTTCCAATCACTGTCGACCAAATGATTTCATTCAACGCTGGATTGAATTTAGAAATGAGGTTGCCGCTGTTCGGATTGCTGTATGAGGCGTTCTGTATGAGGGAAGCGCCGGCAGATGCTGTTTGGCCATAGATGTAGACCAGGTCTTCATTATCTATTTCGATGAAGTAAGCTTGATCGTAAGCAGTGCTGCCCCAGAAAGTTCCGGCTGTTATTGGATTGCCATTTGGAGAAATGCGGGCCACAAAGGCATCTGCACTGCCACCGCCGTAGGTTGGCTGCACTCCTGAACTGCCCAAATTTAAATCGGTTGAAGTTGTTCCTCCGCAGATGTAATGTTCGCCTAGCGAATTTTCTGCAATCGAAAAACCGGAGTCATCGCCCGTGCCACCGAAGTAAGTGAGCCATGCTGCTTGGGTAAGTTCCGGATTTAGCTTGGCAACGAGTGCGTCTTGTCCACCTGCAAGAAAAGATTGTAGTGCATTTGTTATAGCTATATCGGTTGAACGTGTGGAAGAGACAATCAAGATATTCCCTTCTTCATCCAGTTCAACCTCTCCTCGAAACTCATCGGCATAGTTGTACTTCAGCGCGGTGGCATCGCAAATGCCGTCGTTGGCACTACCACCGATGTAGGTGGAGGCCAACAGGTCGCTGCCCAATGCACTGAAGCGAGCAACGATTATGTCGGTTCCGTTGGGAAAGCTCGCACCTGTTCCTGTTGGAGCAGCCAAAGGACCTCCTCCGAAAGTGGCATCGATTGCTCCACTTGTTGTCGGGAAGTTCGATGAACCTGTTGAGCCATACACAATAAGCTCTTCGTTTTGATTCACGATTATACTATGGGGCAACTCATCGCCGGAGCCTCCCAAGAAGGTGGACCACAGCATGAAGTCGCCATTCAATCCATACTTGGAAATAGCAATGTCGATTCCGCTCTCTATGGTACTAGCTCCACCGTTATGCGTGGTGTCGTAAGCACCCAACGTTGTCGGATAGCCTTGTCCGAAAGCAGAGCTACCACTATACAGAGCGCCTGCTTCATCGTAGGATGCGGTGTATCCGAAGTTGTTGCTCGTGCTTCCCGAGTAGGTCGAGAAGATCAACTCCGGGTCGATGGTGAGCGCGTAGTTTTTATCGAAGCCATTCGGGAACTCGAAGGTGACTTCGTTTTTGCGGATGCGATAGCGACAGGATACGAGTTGCTTTTGACCGTCTATGATTTGCCAGGCAAGTGGTTTTTGTTCGGTCACATCACCAATCGAGGTTGTTACGACCAGCCGGTCATTTTCAATACTCAGCTTGTCATGGCCTTCGTAAGTCATTTTGATTTGAGAGGCATCGGATCCGGGCGCGACGATTAAGTCGTATTTTAAAAACGGTCCACCGGCGTGCATGAGCATTTCGATACCGGAGTAAAGATTTTGGATTGAGGCTTCTTGATAATGGCCGCAGTTGCCTGCCCATCGTGACTCATCACTTCCCAAAAAATAATTGCTGTAAGCAGACTGTTTTTCCGAT
>CALQJP020000208.1 GCA_943330925.2 Chryseobacterium gleum | reverse complement strand
TCGTAAGATTCATCGGTTTGTGCACCTTCAATTAGAAACAAAAGAGAAAAGACAGTTGGTATATGATGCATGGCTCATTCACCGCAAACTCTTTCCGGCTCTTTCGGTTGTAGCCCATAACATCGAATCGCAGCAAATACCGTTTTTACTCATTTTCGGACGGTACGACAAGATTATTCCCGCACGCCACGGAGGCCGGCTAATCAAGCATTTCAGCACACCGAAAAATGCGGTGCTGCTCGACTTGGGGCATCGACTCCTCCACCCCGCTGCTGTTCAGCATTTGGCTGCGGAAAACATGTGGATGCCCGTGAGCATTCGATAGCAGAATTTCATTTTGTGTTCATTTCAAGATTCCGTAAACTTGCACAGGCTTAATGCCTTAGTTCTACCCATGAAAAATTGTCAGTTTGAACCGAAACATGTTTTCATCCGCATCTGATGCTGATTCGGTATTGATTTGCTCCTATTTCCGAGAGCATTCCTTGTTTGTGTTATAACCGAATCATCTCAAAAATTTATGAAAACCAAATACATCGAACTGGTAGAACAGACCTTCGAATGGCCCCAGGAAGAATTCCAACTCGACAAAGACAACTTGCTTTTTCACGGTATTCCATTGATGGAACTCGTTGAAAAATACGGGTCTCCGCTCAAGTTCACCTACCTGCCTAAAATCAGTCAGAACATCAAGAGAGCCAAGGAATGGTTTCGCATAGCCCGCAACGAAGTGGGCTACGAAGGTGAATACCACTATTGCTACTGCACCAAAAGCTCTCACTTTCGATATGTGCTGGAAGAAGCGTTGAAGAACAACATTCACATTGAAACCTCTTCTGCATACGATATCGATTTGATTCGCCGACTCGGCACCTTGGGCAAAATCAATAAAACCCAGCGCATCATCTGCAACGGATTCAAAAAAGACGAATACGTCAAGCGGATTTTTGATTTGCATGCAGACGGATACAAAGACATCATATCGGTAATCGACAACAAGTACGAGTTTCAGACATTCGAAGAATTGGTTCAGGAGCCGATGAACATCGGCATTAGAATCGCCAGTGAAGAAGAGCCGAAGTTTGAATTCTACACTTCACGCTTGGGAATCGGCTACCGTGAAATTGTGCGCTTCTACAAGAAGTCTATTCACGACAATCCGCATTTGAATTTGAAGATGCTTCACTTCTTCATCAATTCGGGCATCAAAGACACCAGTTACTATTGGAACGAATTGGTGAAATGCCTGAAAGTGTATTGTGAGCTGCGTGAAATTTGCCCCACACTCGACTGTCTCAACATCGGCGGTGGGTTTCCGATAAAAAACTCACTTGCTTACTCTTTCGACTACCAATACATGGTAACCGAGATTCTGCGGCAGGTAAAAAACGCTTGCGACGATGCAGGCGTTCCGGTGCCGCATATCTATACAGAGTTCGGTTCATTTACCGTGGGTGAAAGCGGAGGCGCGCTCTACAAGATTTTGTATCAAAAGGAACAAAACGATCGTGAAAAATGGAACATGATTGATTCGTCGTTCATGACCACACTGCCCGACAGCTGGGCCATCAACAAACGATTCATCATGCTTCCAATCAACAACTGGAACGAAAACTACGAGCGTGTCTTTTTGGGCGGACTTACTTGCGACAGCGACGACTATTACAACTCGGAGCAACACACCAACGCGATTTACTTGCCGAGGTACTATCCTGATCAAGCGCAATACATCGGCTTTTTCAACACCGGAGCATACCAAGACACCTTGGGCGGATTCGGCGGCATTCACCATTGCCTGATGCCTCAGCCTAAGCACCTCTTGATTGATCGCGACAGCAAAGGAAAACTGAAATACAAGTTGTGGGCACCAGAGCAAAAGCCCAAGGATGTGTTGGAAATATTGGGTTACTACGATTAATTGCAGCGAATATGAAACTGCTCACTTTTTCGAAGGCCATCAATGCATCGGTGCTGCTCATTATATTGGTGAGCCTGCGCAAGAGCTTCGTTTCGCTGGTCAATACGTTCGACCCACCGGAGCGATTCGCTATTACTCTGTACCAAGCACTTGTGGTGTTCCTGGCAATTGAAGCAGCGCGCCTCATGACCATTGCCTTCTACAGACCGCAGGGCGGAGTCAAGAAAGACAATTTCACTGCAGGCCTTTCTCAGATAGCGCGAATCGTTTACTTCTTGATATTCGGTGTGGTTGTAATATCGATGTTCAGCATCAGTATGAAAGAGGCGATTACCACGCTGAGTCTCTTAGCAGCAGCCTTAGTGCTCATTACCAAAGACTACATATCCAACCTCATCAACGGGATGTACATGACCTTCGCCCGAATCGTGAATATTGGAGACACCGTGAAAATTGCTGATACGAAGGGGAAAATCATCGACATCACCCTTTCCAATGTGCATTTGCTCAACGAGGATGATGACATTGTTTACATACCGAATAACAATGTATTTCAAGGGCAAATCATCAACTATACCCGCAGAGAACTCAAAAAAAGCAGTATTGATTTCGAGCTCGACATTGCGCAAGTTGAGCACTTGGAGAAACTGGAAAAGGAAATCATTTATGCACTGCGCGATTTACAAGACCTCATCCAACCGGAAAGCATGGTGCTCAAGGTGAACAGCATTAAACACGAATACTGCTCATTTAAGTTTCAATACATTTTGAACGACACCTTGAACAAGGAGCACGACAACAAGGTAAAAAGGCAGGTCATTGCTTTTGTAATAAGATATTCGCTTCAGACACGCGGAAGGCATTGATTTTACTACTGTTTACAATCTTTCCAAAAACACGGAAAAAAAATTGTTCAAATCACCGTTGATTTTTTCATTTTTGCCGCGGATTAATTCCGTCTTTCCAACGGACTTTCCACTCACAAAACAATGGGTAAATACAATTCAATACGGCAGTTCATGCAGGAAAACTACCTGCACTTCAATGCCGCCGCCATGATAGATGCTGCCAAAGGCTACGAACAACACCTTCTGGAAGACGGCAAAATGATGATCACCTTAGCCGGTGCGATGTCAACGGCTGAACTCGGAATTTCACTTGCCGAAATGATTCGCCAGGGCAAGGTAGACATCATATCATGCACAGGTGCCAACCTCGAAGAAGACCTTATGAATTTGGTAGCACACAACCATTATGAGCGTGTGCCCAACTATCGCGACCTGACCCCTCAGCAAGAGTGGGACTTGTTGGAGCGCGGACTCAACCGTGTAACCGACACCTGTATCCCGGAGGAAGAAGCGTTTCGACGTTTGCAAAAACACATTCACGCTCTTTGGAAACAGGCCAACGATAAGGGAGAGCGATTCTTTCCACACGAGTACATGTACAAGATGCTGTTGAGCGGTGTACTGGAAGAATACTACCAGATTGACCCTAAAAACTCCTGGATGCTCGCAGCAGCAGAGCGCAACCTGCCCATCATCGTACCCGGCTGGGAAGACAGTACGATGGGTAACATTTTCGCCAGCTATTGCATCAAGGGTGAAATAAACCCTACCACCATGAAAAGTGGTATTGAATACATGACCTGGCTGGCGAAATGGTATATCGACAATTCGGCGGGTAAAGGCGTAGGTTTCTTCCAGATAGGCGGCGGTATTGCCGGCGACTTCCCTATCTGCGTTGTTCCGATGCTTTACCAAGACATGGAAATGCACGACATTCCCTTCTGGAGCTACTTCTGTCAGATATCAGACAGCACTACTAGCTACGGCAGTTACAGCGGTGCTGTGCCCAATGAGAAAATCACCTGGGGCAAGCTCGACATCACTACACCAAAATTTATTGTGGAAAGTGACGCAACCATCGTCGCTCCCCTCATATTTGCATGGATTCTAAATCAATAATCACCAATATCAACGGTTATGGCTGCTGCACCAATTAAAAGAGTCATCAAAGATTACAACACGCTCACCAAGGAGCACATCGACCTCATCAATGAGCACTATCCGAATGGCTTCGAGAACGAGAACCTCGTTTCTTTTGTGACGCCCAAAGGACAGTTCATAAAGGCGCTCGAGGTGCGAACCGATGACACCATTTACCTTTTCAAAATCGACAAGAACATGAAGGTCGATGATGAAGAAAACCAAGAAAACGAAGGTTCGGCAATGTCCGAATTTGAGAGCTTCAAAGGAGGTGAAGGAGATGACGACATGGACGACATGGACGAAGGAGATGGCGACGATGATGTTGACGCCGACATGGCAGGAGATGAGGCAGGCGCCGACGACGAAGATTAAATTCTGAATGAAGAAATAGATTGCTTTATAAGCCGTGGATTTTCTGCGGCTTATTTTTTTGAGACCAACAGAGTCTTTGAGAAGATTCCTTGCGAAGAAATAATTCTCAGCGCATATACTCCATCATTCAACGAAGTGAGGTCGATGGCAGCGGTGTTCTGCACTCGCACCAGGATACGGCCCGTTGCATCATATACCTCCAGTGTAGCAATCTCGGAAGCATCCAAGCCTGCAATTTGAATTCGCTCTGCGGCAGGATTCGGAAACACTACCAACTCACCGGCTGCATTTTGTTCAGCTTCGAACTGTGGAGTTTCCATGCCGGGTATGCGATTGGTAGATGACTGAAGTGGGTCTAGGAAGGGTCTGAACGTCATCCACACATCCTCGAGTAATACAAATCGGTCCATGCCTCCGGCTGCTGTGCAGCGCGAATTACCACCTACAAAAACCCCAACAACGTTCCAATCTGAATCCAGCAAAGGACTGCCAATGCTACCTCCGTCGGTTTGGCCGAAACCTGTTCCACCAAGCCCCATATA
>CALQJP020000207.1 GCA_943330925.2 Chryseobacterium gleum | reverse complement strand
GTATGCAGAAAGAGAAATACACGCCAGCCGGTTTGATTGCCGATGTGCTGCTTTTGTTCGTCGTTGGAAGCTTGAGCAAGCAACAACGAACAGGCGCTGCCGGGCGGCGTAACGAGAACCCAGCGTTTGGTGTCCGAAAGTCGTGTGTCTTCGGTAAGTGTAAGTCCTAACTGACGGGTGTAATGGTCGATGGCTTTGTCGTAATCATCCACCACGATGGCCACATGCACGAGCGATTGTTTCATGCTGCGAGGTTACAGGAAAAATGTGAATCCTTTTATATCATTTGCGCAAAAGAATTGAGATGCTTGGAAATCGACCGGCGCAATTAGGCCTCACCATTTTCCACTCCACTGCTTGTTTCTTGTATAGAAACCTGTATGGCTGTTCCCTTGTTTACTTCCGATTCCAGTTGAATGCTTCCACCGAGTTTGCTAATGATTTCTTGCACAATAAACAAACCCAAGCCGGTTCCCTGTCGGTCGGTCGAAAGGCGATAGAACATGTTGAAAACCTGTTCTTGCTGGTCTTTGGGAATGCCTATGCCGTTGTCGCTCACCTTGAAGTGAAGTTCATTGTCGGTTCGCCACATGTGAAATGCTACGTAGCAATTGTCGATATTCAGCTTGCGGTATTTGGCCGCATTGGAAACCAGGTTTTTGATGATGGTTGCAACGCGGGTTTTATCACTAAAGATTCGGGAGTCACCTTCGATGTTAATCTCGAAACGAATGGGGGTTTCGGAGATAAATTGAATGTCGTCGAAGATTTGCTTCACGACTTCCGACAAGTCGAACCATTCTGTTTTCACATCGAGTCGCGAATTGCGTGAATACTCCAGGATGTCTTGAATGGTTTTGTCAAGCCTGTCGATGCTGCTTTCGGCCATTCGCAGGTATTGCTCTGCGCTTTTATCGATCTTACCGCTATCAAAGAGCAAAGTAAGAATTCCTTTGACGGAGAGCAGTGGGCTGCGCAAGTCGTGCGATACGCTGTACACGAAGTTGTCGAGTTCGCTGCTCAACTTGTTTTTTTGCTCTTCAATGAGCTTTCTGGAATTTTTGATTTCCAGTCTAGCTCGAATTTCTTTGAGTTGAATGGTGCGTCTGTTGTCAATCATCAATCCACCGATCATGGCGCATGACATGAGCGGAAACAGTGCCTCTGCCACGAAGGTGGTTGTGTTGAGGGGACTGAACAAGTGAAAAAACAGAATATTGACGACCAGTGCTATGACCATCAAGCTAATGGAATAGATTCTTTCCCAAATAGCCAAAGCGCCAACGCCTATAAATACCAGTGCGAATCCGAATACATAGGTGTGGAAGGTGCTATGAGGTACGCTATTGAGCACATAGGCAATCATGATTGCAGTGGTCACCGATGTGAAGAAGAGGCAAAACGTTCCATTTACCCTCAGTTGGCGACGAAACGCGCAAACCAACAAGGGAAGTACCAATGCAATTGTTCTCCAAAAGAGCAAATTCCAGCGTTGTTCCGGTATGAGTACATAGTCCACAGCATACCAAAGCACTTGCACTACAGCACCCGCAATGGCTGCATTAATTTGATTATGCTCTGTTTTTAATTTGAGATCCCGATTTATTTCTTCATCGGAAAATGTTGGTAATGCGAATTCGACCATCATGAAGCATTTCGTTGCGTGCGAGCAATTGGAAATAAGCGGGAAAGGTAAAGTATAGTCATCGTTTGTGACCTGTCTGTTTTATTTACCATGGCCAAGCCTTGCCTTCCAGCATGCACGTATACAGCTCCAGTTGATACGGTTTCAATTCGCTCAAATCGGGATCCATGGTCGTTACTAACTTCTTCAGTCCGCGCAACAGATACTCAGCAGTCAGCTCACCGTATCGGTCTACCGCGAGTTGCTTGAAGGGTTGACAGAGAGTGGTCGACAATTGGTCGATTTCTTCTTTGCTGTAAAATGGTTTGCGCGGTTTGCGCTCTCGTGTGCGAGTTTGATCGAGCGGGTCGTAGGCGCGCACGATGGTTTCAACCTGTTTGCGCAAATCGCTGTCGTTTTTGATTCTGTAATGAAACCCTTGAAAGGCACCTTTGCTCAGAAACTCTTGGGGTTCTTGCAGCGCGCGCTCGAGTGGCAGCACATCAACAATGTGCACAGGAGGGAGGTCGAATCTGCGGGCCACGCCATCACGCCATTCCATGAGCTCCAGGAGTGAAGCGCAAAAGGCGTCGGAGTATTGTCGGTAGTGATAAGGCTTCAGCTTGGGTGTATGGCTTCGCGGCTCGATTTGCTCGAGTGCACGGTTTTCCACTTCCAGGATATGTGTCAGTTGACGAGCCTCTACGCGCTCCAGCAACGAGTCTTTGAGATCCATTAAATGTACCACGTCGTTGGCAGCGTAGGCGAGTTGTTCGCTTCTAAGAGGGCGTCGGCTCCAATCTGACTGTTGTTCACTTTTATCGAGAATGTCGCCGGTTTCTGCTTCGATGAGTCCGGCCAGGTTGCGCGCACCGTGATTGCTCAGGGTTGCTGCAATTTGCACGTCGAAGAGGTTGCGTATGCTGCAACCCATGGCTTTCAAGAGTGCTATGTCTTCGGAGCCTGCATAGACAATCTTCTGTTGATCATCGCGCTCCAGAAATCGCCACAGGGGTTCCAGCGACATGCCGCTGAGCGGATCAACCACAAACACACGCTCGCCATCGGTAAATTGCAGCAGCAGTAGCTTGAATCCATAACCACGCTTGAAGCTGTCGTACTCGGTGTCGAAGGCGAGTTGCTTGCATTGACTCAAATCACTGATCATGGCAGCCAGCGCATTTTCAGTATCTATCCAACTATATTCTTTCGAAAACTTCATATGGGGAGTGCAATTTACATGGAGATGGCTATTAAGTTTGAATCCATTGTAAATTCTAGGGTTGAGTGAGCTGAATTGTTTTCATGTGCATGTACGTTATGTGATTTGCAAACTATTGTACATTTGTCTTCTAATCATGTGGTTTTAACTAAATCATCTAACCTTCTGTAGAAATCGTGTCGAATCGTTTCACGAGAGCAATTTGCTCCACTTTGTTTGTTTTTTTAGGTGCAATTCCTTTCTATTCGTGGAGTCAGGCCAACAACAATTGGTCGGCTGCGCAAGTAATTGCTATTCCGTCTTTAGGTTTTGGTTTGGGAAATTTCAGTGGAGCTTCCGTGGCGCTCGATAATGCAACACTGGAGCCCGGGGAGTACATTGCAACCCCGATATTTCAAAGGAGTGTTTGGTATACATTCACGATTGCCACCACGCGTGAGGTAAGCATAAGCATGGCACTTAGCGGGCTAGACGTATCATCAACCAGTTTGGGTTTTTTTGTTTACCGCGAAACGGCAAGTATACCCGGTAGTTTGGATATGGGGTTCTTTACGGATGGAGCAGTAGGGGCCACAAGTACAAACGAATGTTTGACTGCGGGAAAATATTATATTCAAATATGCGGTTCGTTGCCGCTTTCCATCAATGTAAATCCGCAGCTCGAAATAGTGCCAACGCCAAGTGCCGATGTGAATGATGACATAGCGTCGCCCGATAATGCGGGCGTCATAACCGCCGGCAACCAGATTGTGCTTGATTGGCCATGTTTGAGTTTGCAGACCGATGACGAATATTTTCCGGCAATCGGGCCTGATTATTTGAATTACAGCAAATCATATTGGGTCAGTTTTCAGACGGATAGTCATATCGATTTGTTCAGTTACTCGGTAGAGTTATTCAGCGGTGGTAGTTATTCTGACCAATTTGCAGTGAGGATATTTGAGGCACCTTTGACTTTAACGAGTTTTAATCCGGCGAACGCAATTTATTCGAATAGCCGGGGTTTTCATGGTCCGGGTGAGTACACGCATATTCCATGTTTGCTGGAGCCCAATACAACCTACGTAATGCAAATAATCGGAAGACGCGATTACTTGAATTCATCCAACGTATATCTGAAGCATCTGGGTGAAGGTGAAACAGTGGAGCCTATTCCAACGGAAGCTGCCTGGAATGCGGGGAATAGTTTTGGCACTGTTACATCCACTCCGATGCCTGGAACGGCTATTTCGCTCTTCGATTATTTTTCTTGTTCGTCGCAAATGAGTGAAACGCTGCCCGCTTGCAACAATGTTATTCCTGCGTCGGGTTTCACGGGCATCAACAATGTCACGTATGATTTGACGAACTGGTTTACCATCAATATTACACAGGAGTCGAGTCTTATTGTTACCTCAAGTACTATTTGTCAGGCTTGTCCGAGTAACATCTACAATCACTCTATGTATTTGCGCGTTTTTACGCAAGCCCCCAACAACAACTGTAATAGCTTTCAGCTACCTGCCGATGTTTTCTATGAAGGCCCATTCAACGGTTCAGGTTTGTGCTACGTGACGTGCTTGCCGCCGGGGGAATACACTCTTCAAGTAATGGGAAGGAGCTTGCTCACTGGAAATCCGTATGTCTGTGTTTCATCTCAGTTCGGACGCAGGCACGATCTTACTGTTGCTTTCGTAGAGCCTGCTTTGTTTGAGTATGGAATGTCTGCTGCCGGAGATGTGGACTTCATCAATAATAATTTGCCTTTGGTTGAGAACACTCAGTACACGGCTGATCTTGCTGAGCTCATTTGTCGCAAAACCATACTGCCGGATACAATTAGTTGCTGGTCGGATGCAGACCGAGCAGTATTCCGGACGCTGGAAATTGGTGATGCGGATAATGATGCCGTTCCGGATAGCGGTATGTTGATTATTCGCAATTTCAACTTTCAGAATTTTCCACTGGATATTGCATCGAATTCTGTTTTTTACGCAGGTGATGTCAATGCTTTGGCTCAAAGCCAAACAGCTTATTCCTGGCC
>CALQJP020000206.1 GCA_943330925.2 Chryseobacterium gleum | reverse complement strand
GAGGATAGAATACGGATTACGGATTACGGATTACGGATTGCGGATTGCGGATTTTAGAAGGGATCCTCCTAAGTTACAGCTAATTCGTAATCCGTAATCCGTAATCATCCAAGGTGAACTCTTAACCTGCATCAATGTTTTGCCTTTGCCGCCAAGCCAACTTCGCGGCATTAAAAACAACTCAAATCCATTTTATGAAAAAACTCATTATCGCGGCCGCTGTATTGGCCACTTTCTCTTTCACAGCTAACGAAGTAGCTAACTGGGGTATCGATGCCTCACACTCACGCATGGGTTTTACCTTTAACCACCAAGGCATTGCCGAAATGCAGGGCGAATTCAAGAAAGTTGATGTTCAGATTTCTGCCTCTGCTGCAGATTTTTCGGATGCCAGCATTGTGTTGACCGCTCAAGCAAATAGCGTCTATACCGGTTCTGAAGGTCGTGATGAACACCTGCAAGCAGCTGACTTCTTGGACGCAGCGAAATATCCAACCATCACCTTCAAGAGCTCATCCATGAAAAAGGTTGGTGAGAAGGACTATGTAATAACCGGCGAATTGACCATGCGCGGAGTAACGAAGCCTGTAGAATTGAAGGCCCGTCACAACGCTACCATCCAAACCAAGCAAGGTGTTGATGTAGCAGGTTTCAAAGTAACCGGCACCATCAAGCGCACCGACTTCGGAGTGGGCAAAGACTTCCCATCAGCGGTGGCGAGTGATGAGATGCAGGTGAATGCGGATATTGAGATATCTCGTAAGTGAGAGAGTGAAGTGGTGAAAGGGTGAAATGGAGGGGCGCTCCCTTTCACTATTTCACTATTTCACCCTTTCACCCTTTCACTATTTCACCCTTTCACTATTTCACTATTTTCGCTCCATGGAAATGACTACCACACTCAAAAACACCGCTCTGACGCACGTTCACGAGCAACTAGGAGCTAAAATGGTTCCGTTTGCGGGCTACAACATGCCTGTGCAATACTCAGGGTTGCTTGAAGAGCACAACACCGTGCGCAATGCCGTGGGTGTATTCGATGTAAGCCACATGGGTGAGTTTTGGGTGAGTGGTCCGGGCGCGTTGGATTTGATTCAGCGCGTAACAACCAATGACGCATCGAAGTTGGTGGATGGTAAGGTGCAGTATTCGTGTATGCCGAACGGCAAAGGCGGTATCGTGGACGATTTGCTCGTGTATCGATTCAGCGAGGAGTTGTATATGTTGGTAGTGAATGCTTCCAACATCGATAAGGATTGGGCGTGGATTACCAGCCACAATTCATTCGGAGCGAAACTCGAAAACCACAGCGAAGGAACCTCGTTGCTGGCGGTGCAAGGCCCGAAGGCATTGGAAGCTATGCAGAAGCTGACAGCCATGCCGCTCATCGGTATGGAATATTATACTGTGCAGCGCGGCACGTTCGCCGGTTGCGACAACATCATTGTCTCTACCACAGGTTACACTGGGGCAGGCGGATGTGAAATCTACTTCCCGAATGCAGTGGCCGAGAAAATGTGGGATTCCGTGATGGAAGCCGGTGCCGAGTTTGGCATCAAGCCCATCGGTTTGGGCGCCCGCGATACCCTGCGTCTGGAAATGGGCTTCTGCTTGTACGGCAACGACATCGACGATACCACATCGCCAATCGAAGCAGGCCTGGGTTGGATCACCAAGTTCACCAAAGACTTTATTGATAGCGAACTATTCAAATCGCACAAAGAGCAAGGCACAGCGCGCAAGTTGGTAGGTTTCGAGTTGATCGACCGCGGTATACCACGTCACGGCTACGAAGTGGTGGATGCCGACATGAACGTGATCGGTGTTGTGACCAGCGGCACACAAAGCCCAACGCTCAATAAGCCCATCGGCATGGCCTATGTGCCCACCGCGCAAAGCAAGCCCGGCTCGGAGATCCTCGTGAACATCCGCGGCAAGGCCATCAAAGGCGTGGTGACGAAGATGCCGTTTGTGCAGGGATAATCCTTCAAAAAAATAGAAATGAAAAAGGCCGACGGTGAGTTGGCCTTTTTTTGTTTCGCTTCCGCTCGGCCATTACGCCCGTGCCTGCCGAGCGAAGCCGAGGCCAGTGTATGTTACGAAAGGTTCGGTGCCCGAGCGCATGCCTCGACTACGCTCGGCAACCGGCAACGTTCAATTCGATTGCCGATTTCCGTAAGGATAATGCTCACAATTATGACCATTTACAACTTCAAACGCGTGATGAACATTTTTAAGTTTGATGAATTTCTGGCAAAACTCAAAAAATGGAATCCGGATTATGGCAGGATCGTCCGGGCTTTTCTCAAAATAGACCGTATGCTCTCCAACATGACGATGCCGGCCAATGCAATTAGAAAATGTGCGTTGAATTAGTGAGTAGAATAATCGGCTTCGAATGCAACCTATCGAAAGTATATAATCGCAAAAAAGGCTAATGGATTGAAAAACGAAGTTTTTTCAGAGCCTGACGGTTTGCAGCTACCCGAAGGGCGGGACTCATACCACAATACTTGATTTGAAAAGGGCATGTTTGATTAACGGCCAAACTAGCTTTTAACTGCGGGCATTTCTTTTTAATTCATAGTTGGTACTTCTTCCTCCCGCGTCTTCCTTTTGTAATATTTCTTTTTTTAATAAGTCATTTATATCACGTATCGCAGTGTCCTTTGAGCATTTTGCAATTTTAGCCCATTTAGATGATGATAACTTACCATCAAAACCATCTAAAAGAATATTTAAAAGTTTCTTTTGCCTTTCGTTGATAATTGTTTTTGAATGTATTTGCCAGAAATGTCCTTTGAATAAAACTTTAACAAGTATCTCTTCCGTTGAGTTAAGTGCACGTATTAAACACTGCAAAAACCACGTTATCCAATTTGTAATATTCAAATCACCTTTTTGAGTTTTTTCAAGGATTTCATAGTACTGTTTTCGCTCAATTCTGATTTGAGCAGACATGCTATAGAATCTTTGGGTACTCTTATCGGCTTGTGCTAAGAGCATATCTGTTAAAGCTCTTGCTATGCGGCCATTCCCATCATCAAATGGATGAATAGTTACAAACCAAAGATGAGCGATAGAAGCTTTTAGTACGGAGTCAATTTTGTCTTTGCGATTGAACCATTCAATGAAGCTGGCCATTTCTTTTTCAAGCAAATCTGAATTGGGCGCTTCGAAATGTATTTTCTCTTTTCCCAACGGACCTGATACCACTTGCATGGGGCCTGTGGTATCTTTTCTCCAATTCCCAACAATGATGGTATACATCCCACTTCTGCCTGTAGGAAAAAGTGAAGCGTGCCAATCGAATAATCTACTTTTTGTTAAAGGTTTGAAGCAATGCTGTGTTGCATCCAGCATCATTTCAACTATACCGTCTACATTCCGATCAGATTCAACTGAACCGGCAATCTCCATCCCAAGCTTTCTTGCAATTGATGAGCGAACTTGATCGTGATTTAATAGTTCTCCTTCTATTTCAGATGTTTTTAGAACATCAAGGGTTAATGTATGTAATATGGCTTCATTTCTTAGCTCAAAGCCTAATGCTTCCATTTTTCCTTGAAGTCTTCCTTGAAGGTTCCTTGCTTCACTTAGCAAGTTTATAATATCCTCGGAATCCCATGTGAAAATTGGCCAATCTTCTTTTTGATGTATGTAACCCCTCATTCGCAGCAAAATATGCATCGAAAGTAAGCTTTATTCGTTGCATGGCAAAACAAACGGATGATTAAACGGAGACGAAATCATTACACAGTAATGGTATGCCACGCTTTCAGCGGCTTCAGTTTCAGGAGGGTTTGCTTGATGCTCATGGTGATACCTGACGTTTGGTAATTTTTAGAAACAGCCCTTCAGAGGTCATTTCTTTTTACCTAATATTGACTTCATTATTAACACAAAACCTTTTTCATGGAAGCACAAAAAGTGGACATGTACATCATGTCGAACGCTCGTTACTTCGAACCGCATCAACTCCCCATCATTCGCGAACGTTTGCTCGCTATCGACGATTCGAAGTGGATCATGATACAGACCATCCCCTTGAAAGATCCGCAAACCAGCCTCATCGTTTCTCTGTTGGGTGGAAGCCTCGGCATCGACCGTTTCCTCATTGGCGATACAGGCATAGGCATTGGCAAATTGCTTACGTGCGGTGGTGCGGGTATTTGGACCATCGTTGACTGGTTCATGATTCAAGGCGCTACCCGCGAGAAGAACATGCAGAAGATGCAGCAGTTTTTATATTGATGACCGTCACGCGCAATCGGCTCTATGCGTTTGTGCTTGCGCTTTGCACAGCAGGTTATGGTTGGCTTGCCTTTCACCAGCTGACTGCTGTGTCTGAAAAGGGCATCCGCTTCTGCTTTTTGAAAACCGTTACCGGTTTCCCTTGTCCTGCCTGTGGCACCACACGCGCGGTGGATGCGCTGTTGCAAGGCCAGGTGTGGGAAGCCATTCAATGGAACCCGTTCGGTGTGCCGGTGGCGATTATTATGATAGCAGCACCGTTTTGGATTGTGCGCGACTATGCGTTGAAGTCCGATTCCTTCTTTCGGTTCTATCAAAAGGCCGAATCGAAATTGAGCAAAGCCGGCATTGCACTGCCTTTGATAGCTGCGGTGTTGGCTAATTGGATTTGGAATTATTATAAAGGATACTGAAATGAATACCTCGGTTTTTGTCGCCGATCATGAAGCCGAAAAGGCGTCCAACAGCTACCTCATGTCGCTGCTGGCCTTGCTCATGGGCATGCCGCTTCCCATTGTGAACTTGATTGCCACGCTCATCTTTTTTATCGGCAATCGCAGGTCGACCTACTTCGTGCGCTGGCATTGTACCCAGGCGTTGCTTTCTCAACTATCGGT
>CALQJP020000205.1 GCA_943330925.2 Chryseobacterium gleum | reverse complement strand
TTCGATGCCGACAAATACATCATTCGCGGTTTGCGCAGCAGAATAGAGCTGCACATGGGTGATAAAGTGACCATAAAAGTAATGGGCGGAAACCTCAACCAGCGCACGCTGGATTTCCAATGGATTCGGAAATGACGCGCTGCAGCGCGTCCACAGGCCAATGACAAAAATCAGGAAACGTTTTTGAACTAAAATTGTTTCCTGAGTGTTTAGCGGGCGTATATTCGCGCCCCGAAATGTCGACCCTCAAAGAACAACAACTGATAGAAGGTGCCATGGCTCTCTTTATGCGCTACGGCATCAAGAGCGTTAACATGGACGATGTGGCCCGTCAGCTGGGCGTTTCCAAGAAAACACTTTACCTCTATTTTAAAGACAAAGAAGACCTCCTTTCGCGCGTGGTGAGTTGTCACTGTAATCGTGAGGATGAGAGCATTACAAGCATCCACTCGAAAAAACTATCGGCCATTGAAGAGATGTTCGAAATCATGCATTGGGTGATTGGCATTCTAAGCAACATCCATCCATCGGTTCAGTATGACCTGGAGAAATATCACCCTGAACTTGCCACCACCATGAAGGCTAACCGAGGGCGGGTTGTTATGGGCAGCATGCTCAGCAATTTGAAAAAAGGCCAGAAGGAAGGCACGTATCGCAAAGACTTCGACGCGGAGGTAATTACGAGAATCTACCTATCTCGAATGGATGCCTTTCTGGATCCAAACCTATTTCCATTCGATCAATACAAACCAGTGGACGTGTACAAAGAGTCATTCCAATATCACATACGCGGCATTGCCAGCGAAAAAGGAATCGAACAACTGGAAGCCATCCTCAAACAAAAACGCAAGTAATACCCGATATATGAAATCAATCCTGCAATCGGCATTCGCACTACTTATCGTGATAAACGGAGCGTGTGTAGCCGCGCAAACGCAGCAGCTATCGCTCATTCAAGCGCAAGACTATGCATTGAAAAACGCATTTCAGGTAAAGAATGCGCAGCATGATAAGACATCGGCCGACCTCACTTCCGATGAATTAATTGGCATCGGTCTTCCGCAATTGAATGCAAGCCTGCAATACCAAAACTTCATCAACCTTCCAACCTCTATCATACCGGGAGATTTCTTCGGTGCTCCAGGACAAGATGTGAAGGTGCAATTCGGTGTGCCGCATCAAATGACGGCAGGACTGTCTGCTTCGCAGCTGCTGTTCGACGGTACCTGGCTCGTGGGCTTGGAAGCTTCAAAAGCATATGCCGAGTTGCAACGAAAAAACATCCAGAAGTCTGAAATTGACGTGCGCGCAAAAACAGCTGAAGCGTATAGCGCTGTGCTTACTACAGAAGCGAACCTCGCAGTGCTGCGCGAAATGCTTACCAACATGCAGCGCATACTCAACGACACAGAAGCCATGCAGCGCGAAGGGTTCAGCGAACAACAAGACGTGGATCAACTCATGCTCTCGGTCAATGAACTCATGATTCAAATTGGATACACCGAGCAGTATGTGAAGATCACCAAAGATCTACTCAAGTTTACCATCGGTATGCCACTCAGCACCGAAGTAGAACTGACCGACACATGGGAGTCTCTAACAGAAACCGCAGGCGAAGAGGTGCTCACATTCAACACTTCGTCATCCATCGACGTGCAGCTGGTTGAAAATGGATTGCTGATGCAACAGCTCAACGTGAAGTCGAAAAAAGCAGCGCTCATGCCAAATCTGGCTGCATTCTACAATTTGCAAACGCAAGGTTTACGCGATGAGTTCGACTACTTCGACACCAGTCTGCCCTGGTTTCCTATACAACTCTGGGGCATTCAACTCAACGTGCCGATTCTCAGCGGTGGAAGTAAATCGAAAACCATCAAGAAAACGCAAGTCGAAGTTCAACGCATGACCGACATGGTTTCGATGACCAAAGAAGCTGTGCAACTGGAATACAACACGGCCACCACTGAACTGTCATTCTCAAAAAAACGGATGTCACAATCAAAGGCCAATCTGGAACTGGCGAAATCGATTCTTCAAAAAGAAGAAACCAAATACCGTGAAGGTCTTTCCAATAGTTTCAACATAACACAGCGAAACCAGCAAGTGCTGGATGCGCAGAGTGCTTATACACGAGCCGCCATTTCTTTCATGAACGCGCAAACCAAACTCAACAAAGTCCTCAATAAATAATTCATCTGACCAACCAATCTCAACCATTCATATGAAATACTTCTTCCTCGCACTGGTAGCCGCTCTCATTCTGGTGGCCTGCGGTTCAAACGGAACCGGTAATGCTCAACTCGACTCACTCATCGCCAAGCGCGATTCACTGAAAGGGTTGCAATCGAACATCGCCAAAGAACTTGCTACAATTGAAGAGCAAATAGCGCTGCTCGACACAGGCCTCAAAGCGCCTGCAGTTGCTGTTATGCCCGTGATGCGACAAGATTTTAAATCATACTTCGAGGTGCAGGGCTATGTTACAACAGACGCACAAGCCAACATATTCCCCAACCCAATGGGGCAGGGTATCATTAAAAAGATATACGTGCGCGAAGGCGACCGTGTTTCTGCCGGACAAAAGCTCGCGCAAATCGACGACGCTGTTACACGTCAGATGATAGGACAACTGGAAGTAAACCTGGCTGTAGAAACTGAAAACTACAACCGCATGAAAAAACTGTGGGATCAAAAAATTGGCAGTGAAATGCAGTTGATGCAAGCGCGCCGTGCAAAAGAAAACTTTGAGGAACAAATCAAGCAAGTTCGCGAGCAAATCGCTCAGTACACCATCACCGCGCCTATAAGCGGAACAGTAGACAAAGTTTATCTGAAAGAAGGTGAAGCAGCTGCTATGGGAACACCTATGCCGGTAATGACCATCATCAATCCAGGCAAAAATTACATGTTGGCCGACATCAGCGAAAGCTACATTGGAATCATTCAACAAGGTCAGCAGGCGGAAGTCATCATTCCGAACCTCGACACCATTTCCACCAAGATTTCAATGATTGGCAACACCATCAAAACCGCAAACCGAACGTTCGAAGTGCGCATGGATTTACCGCAAAACAACGCTAACCTGAAACCGAACCTCGTGGGTGGCGTGCGCTTCGCCGACTACATCGCTGATAGCACGGTGGTGCTGCCTTCTTCACTCATCATGAAGGACGCGGAAGAACGGACGTTTGTATTCATCAATGATAATATGAAGGCGAAGAAAGTAATTGTTACAACCGGAAAAAGCTACGAAGGACAAACTGAAATTCTCGGCGGCTTAGTGGGTGGTGAAAGCATTATCAGCAAAGGAGCACGCAAACTTGTGGACGGTCAGGAAATACGTATCTCCAACAATTAATTGAATCGGAATGGATCAGAATAAAAATCACACGGAGTTTACGTACCGTCAATTCGGGCTCTCCAATTGGGCGCTCAACAACCGTAAGGTGGTCATGGTGCTCACGTTCATCATATTCTTTTGGGGCGTTTACACCTACATCACTGTACCGAAAGAGAGCTTTCCTGAAATCGTGGTGCCAACTATATACGTTGGAACGCCTTATCCCGGAAACTCCGGGGAAGACATCGAGAAGCTAATCACCAAACAACTCGAGAAGGAAATCAATACCATTACCGACATCGATAAAATGACGTCGTCGTCGGTGCAAGGATACAGTGCCATCAACATCGAGTTCGACTTTTCTATTACCGCCGAAGATGCATTGCGCAAGGTGAAAGATGCAGTCGACAAAGCCATGTCAGATCCTGACTTCCCCAAGGACTTACCTGCTGAGCCTAACATCTTCGAAATGAATTTCACCGAGTTGATGCCCATCATGAACATCAACCTCAGCGGCGACTATTCCTTGGAAGACCTGAAAGACTATGCGGAAAAACTGGAAGATGAATTGGAGAAGATCCCGCAGATTAATAAGGTCGACATCAAAGGTCTTTCAGAAAAAGAAGTGCGTGTAGAGATCAACAACTTCGCATTGGAAGCCCGCCAACTGAATTTCAACGACATCGCAGATGCACTGCGCAGCCAGAACACCACCGTGAGCGCCGGCGACATTCGCTTGGGTGATATGAACCGTTCGGTGAAAGTGAGCGGCGAATTCAAAAACATGCAAGACATTGAAAACGTCATCATCAAAAACGAAGGTCAAGACATTGTATACCTGCGCGACGTGGCTACTGTCACATTCGCAGAGAAAGAAAAAGAATCATACGCACGTGAATTCGAGAGTCCTGTTGTTAGCCTTGACGTGATAAAACGCGGAGGTGAAAACCTGCTCGAAGCCAGCGATGCCATTAAAGCGGCAATCGAAGATGCGAAGAAAGATTACCTACCCTCCAACCTTACACTTACCATCACGAACGACCAAACGGGTTTCACGCGCATGCAAGTGAGCGATCTGGAGAACAACATCTTCTTCGGTATTGTGCTCGTAGTGTTCGTCATCATGTTCTGGCTTGGCTTGCGCAACGCACTTTTCGTGGGTGTGGCCATTCCGCTCACCATGCTTCTGTCGTTCTCCATTTTGAGTTTGATGGGCGTGACACTCAACCTCATGGTACTCTTTGCGCTCATTCTCGCGCTCGGAATGTTCGTCGACAACAGTATCGTAGTGGTTGAAAACATCAACCGACTTATGTCGGAAGGGCATTCCAAAATGGAAGCCGCCAAGCTCGGCGTGGGTGAAGTTGCCTGGGCAATTATCATATCGACGCTCACCAACGTCGTAGCATACCTTCCACTAGGTGTATGGCCCGGTATCATGGGTCAATTCATGGGATACCTGCCCCTCACAGTTATTGTCGTGCTGTTCGCATCATTGGTTGTTTCACTCATCATCAACCCTGTAATGTGT
>CALQJP020000204.1 GCA_943330925.2 Chryseobacterium gleum | reverse complement strand
GAGGTCGATATCACCGGAGGTACGCTCTATCTGGGTGTCGATGCTCAGGGTAACAACAACTGGGAGGTCTGGAAGGCGGCAGCAAACGACACCTCCAACTTCGAAATTGAACTGGAAGAAATTTCATTATCGGATACGCGTGTTGTTTACAACGACATACCCGCAAACTTCAAGTTGGATGTGCTTGCCATTCGGGCCTCCGGTAGCGGTAATTTTTCTGCGAGATATATGGATGTAGAGGTTACGCTCGATTTATTCGTTGAAAATGTGAGCAGTGATGGTGATGTATACCTCGAAAAACGCGAGCTCACTGGAGGGGTCGCTATGCATGCCGACCTGGATCGGAACGCGTATACATTTGATCCGGGCGAACTCACGTGCGGCGATTTTCAAGTGGTCGTTCAGGGCAATATGAATGCAAACGGCAATGGGTCGATAGAGTTCGTGGTAGATGCTAAGGACCAACTCATCGAAGATGCCTTGGATGCATTGCCTGCTTCGATACGAAAGAAAATCCGAGGATATAAAGTTACCGGCGACTGCACAGGAAGGGCAACTATTTCCAGGGAAAAGGAAGCGGATGCCGTAATGGTTGACGTTGATTTAAAGGTAAGCGACGGAACACTGCGTATGAAGGAAGAAGGAGTCGCACTGGAGGATATCGCAACCAACTTTCACTATGTGAGGGGTGGTAAGAAGGATAAGATTCAAGTGAAGACCTTTCAATGCGCATTGGACGGAAGTCACATTGAAGCCTCAGGAAGTATTGTAGGGTTTGAAACACCTGCTCTCGATGTGAAGGTATCGGCTCAACTTGAATTGAAGGACTTACGCGATTTTCTCGACCTCCAACAAATTGAAGTATGTGAAGGAAGTATTCGCGCTGAAGCTGCGCTCAACGGTACCCTTCGTTATGTGGAGGCAGACACTTCCTACAACTGGCGCGATATATTGGCCACAGGCCAGGCTCGTGTGGAAGGAGGATCATTGAAAATGAAGAATTCGAATCGACTGTTCAATGAAATGATGGCCGATTTCACATTCGATAAGCAGAGCGCTCGCATTGGTCAGTTTTCCGGTAAGGTAAACGGAAGCGATTTTGCTCTTACCGGAACACTGAACAACGTCGTAGCCTTCCTGTTCGAACCCCAAGCCCGCATTTTCCTGGATGCCGATTTGAAAAGTGAGGTGATGGACTTCACGCAATTGGTTGAGGAGGAAACTTCTACTGCCAGTGAAAGTGATTATGAATTGTTGTTCCCCGCGCTGCTCGATTTCAATTTGAATTGTTCAATCAACAAGTTCGTTTTTCGAAAATTTGAAGCAACAAGCGTGAAGGGTATGGTGGTGTTGGATCAGGGCACTTTAACTGTTGATCCCGTAACGTTCGGAACAGCCAGCGGGAAGCTCAGCGCACAACTCGTGCTAGCGCCAATAAGCTCAACTGCCTATCGCATGAATTGTCTGGCCAATGTGCAAGGCATCCACATCGACAATGTTTTTACGGAGTTTGAAAACTTTGGTCAAACTTTTATACAAGACAGACACTTGAAGGGAGTGGCCAATGCCAGCGTGCAGTTTAGAGCTGTGCTCACCAATACCCTTGAATTGCCTTCGGATAAAATCGAAAGTGTCATCGACCTGTCTATTGAAAATGGTGAACTCAACAATCTTGAGACTCTTCAGGAAATTGCCGACTATCTGCGCAACAACAAGTTGGTGGCTCCTTTTGTCGATGAAGATCGTTTTGCTGAGAAAATGCGAAACGTCAAGTTCTCGAAACTTGAGAATGTCATTCAAATCAGAAATCGAATGATCACTATCCCGCTCATGGACATTCGAAGCACTGCCATGGACATTTCTGCAAAGGGCACTCACACCTTTGATCACGCTATAGATTATGCGGTTGGGTTCAACCTGCGCGACTTGCTGGTGCGAAAACAAAAGGACTTAATGGAGGAGGATGACGGCTTGGGTAAGTCGATGTATATTTCAATGAAAGGCACGGTAGATAATCCCGTTTATGCAGTCGACAGGGAATTGGCTAAAGAGGTTCGAAAGGAAGCAATGGAGGCTGAGAAGCAGAATGTGAAATCGTTGCTAAAGGATGAGTTGGGCCTTTTTAAAAAGGACGCCTCGGTGGGTGCATACAAAGAAAGCCCGGCCAATACCGGCAGCGCTACCATTCAAGTGGAATGGGAGGAAGAGACTAAGACAGCCCCGACTCCGACAAACGAAAGACCTGCGCCGAAAACGAATGATAAGCCTGCTGAAGCGGAGAAGCCAAGCGACAAGAAAAAGAAAACTCCAAAATGGCTGGAAGAAAAAGAATAATCGTCGCTGTAAGTTTGCGCTATGCACCCAATACCCACTGAGTTTTCCGAACGTATTACGGTCCAGTTTCCATCGGATGCGAATCAGTTGCTGAAGGCGTTGGATGAACAACCTGCCGCAAGTGTGCGCTTGAACGCTGCGAAGCAAAAGGTCACTTTTGTGGATGCAGTGCAAGTGCCCTGGAACGAAGAGGGGCTGCTCTTGGGAAGTCGACCCCGTTACACGCTCGATCCTGCGTTTCATGCCGGTTGCTATTACCCTCAAGAAAGTTCTTCTATGGCGTTGCAATGGGTGTTGAAGCACACTGTGCCCTTAGATGGTCCGGTTGATGCACTTGACCTGTGCGCCGCGCCGGGAGGGAAGTCACTGATCATTGCCGATTATCTGAAGAACAACGGCCGACTTGTTTCGAACGAAATCATACGATCACGTGCGCACATTCTAAATGAGGTGCTCGTGAAATGGGGCTCAACCAATGTTGTAGTCACCAACAATCGCCCTTCGGATATTGGTGCATCGGGCATGCAGTTCGACCTGATGGTTGTTGACGCTCCATGCAGTGGCGAGGGCATGTTTCGCAAGGATCCTGACGCGCGCCTGGAATGGAATGCGGGTTCGGCCGCCATGTGCAGTCAAAGGCAGCAAGAAATTTTGAGCGATGTAATACCGGCTCTTCGTGAGCAAGGAGTTCTTATTTACTCGACTTGCACGTTTGCCCCGGATGAGAATGAACATGTTATTGCTTCGTTGCTGGCCACCGGTGAGTTTGAGTGTTTGCGCTGGCCCGTGCCGAAGGAATGGCAGGTAAATGTTCTGGATGAATCAGGAGTGTTTGCTATGCGATTTTTGCCACACCTCACGCCCGGCGAAGGGTTCTTCATTGCTGCGTTGCGAAAAATTACGCCCGCCACTGGCTCACGCGCTAAGTCCAAATCGGTATTCAGTGCGCCCGGCAATCAGGAAAAGGCATGCTTGCAACGACTGGGTATCGCAAGTGAGGGAGTGGTGCTGGCTCCCGACGGTGAGCTCTATCAATCAGCATTTACACTTCCCGAATTGAATGCGATGGCTGTGAAGCTTTATCTATTGCAACCGGGTGTGCGCATTGGCAAGGTGTTGCGCGGTGAGCTTATACCTGCACATGCACTTGCCCTTGCTCAACTGGAAGTGCTTTCGGATGCCCCGGTGCAGTTGAGCCAACAGCAAGCAATCACTTACCTGCGAGGTGAGTCCTTTGGCGTGGAGGCAGCATCGGGTTGGCATCGGGTTGCATATCATGAGAGCGTGCTAGGTTGGATCAAGGTTATTGGTAGTCGCATCAATAATTACTACCCAAAAGAATGGCGTGTGAAGTTAAAGGAGTGACTACATTTGAAGTCACTATTGTGAGTTCCCTGGAAAACATACAGCAGCCGATTGCAAGCGAAATGGAGGCGTTTGAAGATTACTTCAAAACAGCCATGCGAAGTGACAATATGCTGTTGGATAAAATCACGCATTACATCATCAAGAGAAAGGGGAAGCAAATGCGGCCCATGTTTGTGTTTCTTTCCAGCAAAGTGTGTGGAGAGGTTACTCCGTCTACTTACACAGCCGCCTCTTTAATTGAGTTGTTGCACACTGCAACTTTGGTGCACGACGATGTAGTGGATGTTGCCAATACGCGCCGTGGTTTTTTCTCAATCAATGCACTCTGGAAAAATAAAATAGCCGTTCTGGTGGGCGACTACCTGCTGTCGCGCGGATTGTTGATGAGCGTCGACAAGGGTGAGTTTCAGCTACTGCGCATTGTTTCCAACGCAGTAAAGGAAATGAGCGAAGGCGAATTGCTGCAGCAAGAAAAATCGCGTTTGCTGAACATCACGGAAGAGGTTTATTACGAAATCATTCGTCAGAAAACGGCGTCGCTCATTGCTGCCTGCTGCGAAAGCGGAGCTTCGGCTGCAGGTGCAAATGAGCAGGATGTAAAGCGCATGTATGATTTCGGATTGAATGTCGGACTTGCCTTTCAAGTGAAGGATGACTTGCTCGATTATGGATTCGGCGAGAAAATCGGGAAGCCAATTGGAATCGATATCAAGGAGCGCAAGCTCACATTGCCTTTGATAGTGGCCATGCGCAACGCACAGCCTGCTGAGCGAAAGGAGTTGATGTCTATCATCAAGAAGTACAACACCGATGGCGTGAAGGTGAAGCATTTGGTAAATCGTGTTGTGGAGTTGGGCGGCATCGAATACGCGCACAACAAAATGAATGAATACCGCGACTTGGCCATTGATGCTTTGACTCACTTTCCTGAGAGCGCAGCGAAAAGATCACTGATCGAATTGGTACATTATACAATTAACAGGAAGAAATGAGATTTTTACTCTTCTATTCGTTGGTGGCGTTGTTTGCAGCCTCCTGTGGTTCCGCTGAAGTGAAGCCAGCGGCCGACGCTCCAAAACCATTTCAAATTGATGGCACGGAACAGCAGGTATTGAAATCATTCGATGACGGAAAGGTCAAGTCGGCCGTTTATATCGACACTCAATCCCGAAGGAAG
>CALQJP020000203.1 GCA_943330925.2 Chryseobacterium gleum | reverse complement strand
GACGTCTTTGTCGATAATCTCCTTCCTTTCAAAATTACTCATCCAATTTAGGATTTTTCCATGGTCGTCATCTTCTCCAAAATACTCCCGCCAAATACAGGCCTTGCTTCGACCTGTTGTTTTGAATGCATTGATAATTTCTTTTTTTAGAGCGTCAGGAAAATGCCTGGCGCCACCTTGATTTCTTGTTAACTGAATTTTCATTGAACTTGGTATTTAAGTGTCAACTTATTTCAGGACAAGTCAACCGTCTACTTCACTCTTTCACCACTTCACCACTTCACTTATTGGAATACTATTCCCCTCCCACCGCCCGCCATCACTCGCAACTTTTAATTTTATGCTCATAAATTCTTTTTCGTTGTAAATAGTTTACAATCACGCCCACATACCTTGCGTCACAATTCAAGGATAGCTAACTTTTAAAACACAATACAATGGCTGATGTAAACAAAGAAAAAATGAAGGCGCTCCAACTCGCCATGGATAAGTTGGAAAAGACATACGGTAAAGGTGCCGTAATGAAACTCGGCGATGAAGCCACTGAGCAAATTGAAGTAATTCCAAGTGGTTCTATCGGTGTGGATTTGGCCCTGGGCATAGGCGGTTACCCCAAAGGACGTATCGTAGAAATCTACGGTCCGGAATCGTCGGGTAAAACCACACTGGCCATTCATGCCATTGCCGAATGCCAGAAAGCGGGCGGCATTTGTGCCATCATCGATGCGGAACACGCGTTCGACAAGTTTTACGCAGAGGCGTTGGGTGTTGACACTGAAAACCTGCTCATCTCACAGCCCGACAACGGCGAGCAAGGATTGGAAATCGCCGATAACCTGATTCGCTCAGGCGCGATCGACCTCATCGTAATCGACTCGGTAGCTGCTCTCACTCCGCGTGCTGAAATCGAAGGCGAAATGGGCGACAGCAACGTGGGTGTTCAGGCTCGTTTGATGTCGAAGGCCCTTCGCAAGCTCACAGCTACCATCAGCAAAACGGGATGCTGCTGCATCTTCATCAACCAATTGCGCGAGAAGATCGGCGTGATGTTCGGCAACCCTGAAACCACAACCGGTGGTAATGCATTGAAGTTCTATGCTTCTGTGCGTATTGACATTCGCCGCTCACAGCAAATCAAAGACGGTGAAACCGCAATCGGCAACCGCACCAAGGTGAAGATCGTGAAGAACAAGGTAGCTCCACCGTTCCGCACCGCTGAGTTCGACATCATCTACGGTCATGGCATTAGCCGCGTGGGTGAGCTCATCGACATGGGCGTCGACATGAACGTGGTGAAGAAAAGCGGTTCATGGTTCAGCTACAACGAAACGAAATTGGGTCAGGGCCGCGATGCCGTGAAGCAATTGCTCGAAGACAATCCTGATTTGATGGAAGAAATCGAGACCAAGGTGAAAGAGGCTATCGCAGCAAAGACCTTGGTTACAGCATAACATTTCATTTCATCGGTCCTACCCCCGCAATCAACCCATCAGCCAATTCGATGCTTTTTGGGGGAATGGACGGAAAGTGCGAAATTTGGCCTCCGATTGTTCGGGGGCCTTTTTCATGTTTAATCGTTTCAACCACATGCGCATTCTTTCAATTCTCATTTCATTCTGTTCCATCCTGAGCCTTCACTCCTGCGACGGAATGCAACAACAGAGCAATGGTGCTTCAGCCGAGCTGGAAGCTCAAGCCGACTCTATAGCGCAGCTCGATTCGCTGCTGCGAGCCATTAATCAGCGCATCATCGACAATCCGAACGACTACAGCCCCTATTTGGAAAGGGCCCGCTACTGGGGCGACCGCACGATGTATCCGAATGCATACGCCGATATCTTGCGCGCCATTGGCATCGACTCTACAAAGGCAGACATCTACCTGCTGCGAGGCGAATTGTATTTCAAGCAAGAGAAAATAAAAGAAGCATACGATGACTTCGGTACTTGCCTGCGCTACGATTCTCTCAACATACCGGGACTGCTCAAAAAAACAGGGATTGACATCGTGCTGGGCAATTATGACCTGGCACGCCTGCAACTCAATACAGCTCTGAAGGTAAACGAATTCGAATCGGAAGCGTACTACCTGAAAGGCCGTCTCTTCAAAACCATGGGCGACACCGATTTGGCAGCCTCCTCCTACAAAACAGCCATCGAAGTGAACCCCGACTACTACGATGCATATGTAGAAGTAGGTTTGCTTTACGCAGCGAAAAAAAGCGATCTGGCAAAAGAATACTACACTTCCGCTATAAGCATTCGGCCGCGCAGTATCGAGGCTTGGTACGACAAAGCCATGTATTTGCAAGAAACAGGATTCCGAAAAAAGGAACGTTACAGGGAGGCCTTGTCATGCTACGATGAAATCCTAAAAATTGATTCCAAGTTTGTTGCTGCCAGTTTCAACAAAGGATTTGTGTTTCTGGAATACATGCAGCAATACGATAGTGCTGCCATCTATTTCAGCAATGCGCTGAATATATTTCCAGGTTACTTCCAGGCATATTACAATCGTGGACTTTGCAATGAAAGCATGAACAAACGCGCAGAGGCGGAAGCAGACTATCGGAAAGCCCTATCCATACAACCAGACTATACCGAAGCAGCGATTGCCCTGAGCAGGCTGGTAGATGGCAAATAAGCCTGTTTACGGAAGCAGATTGGGCTTGTAAATTTGCTCTTGCACTGTTTCAGCACCCGGAAGTTTAGCGATTGGAATGTCGAGATAGGCTCGTTTAATCAAAAAGAGTCCTTTGTTTTCCGGATGCTCCAACGTCAAATAGACTTCCATGTAGATGTCCAAATCCGGGTATTCCGGATCGATCGTGATTGTAAATTCTTCTTTCCGAATCGTCTCCGAATCCACCTTAATCTTCCCGGAAACATCACCCGGTATCAACTCATTTTGCCCTGCAGCCACGATTGAGTATCCTTCCAGATCGAGCAACACGCGCAATTGCACCGTATTGCTTCCCAAATACAAGCTATCGAGCAACACCAGATCGCCGTTGGTGTGCGCCGCATCAAACCCAACGAGTTCCTGGCCTGGACGAAACCAAAAGTTCCTCATGAGTTTATCGCTGGAAGAGCCGAGCATGCGCACCAGGTGATTGTCGCTGTCAACAATATACAAGTCACCATCTTTTGTCATCACATCGGTTGCACCTTGTACGCGCACATCATTTTTAGTTTTACCATCCACCGTTTGATCGCCTACCACCTTCCAATCCTTGTCTTCTTCCAAATACACCACGCGGCCGTCTTTGGTGACACCTGCAATTCCATTTTTCCATTCGCAAACAGAAGCAAATCGGAAAGGCGTTCCCTTTTTGATTTCTGAAATCTTCCCTTTACGATCCACTTTGAATGCCTTGCCATCGGCCATGGTTACATAGAGCATGTTGGTACCCGCATTGATGTTTACCGGACAGTTTCGCAACATGCCTGTATTGCCTTCAGGCAAATCGCAGAGCAAGCGGGCCGCGCCATCTTTCATATCGACCTCAAAGAGCTGGTTGGTAGAAGCACTCAGCACATAGAGCGCATTGCCTAATACCGCAAGATCGATGGGCAAACCGAAAGGCTCAAAACGCGCATCGACCGAATTCACTCTTTTCCAAGTGATGTATCCGCTACCCAGCAACGAAGTGACTTGCTCTGTTGCCATATCAATTACACGCACTCGGTTGTTGTAGGTGTCTGCGATATATAAGTTTCCATTCGCGTGCACCATGCCACCCGGACGATTGAATTGGGAGGTGAACACATTCTGATCGAAATAGCCTGGAAGCGTAGTTCCTATGAAGTGCGATACGGTTCCATTGGCATCAAACTCCAGCATTCTGTTGTGCGCAGCATCGTTGATATACACGTGCTCGCCGCCCTCTTCATATGCAATGTACGTGGGTGTTTCAACTACCGGATTGGCAAAGGTGGATGGGTCGGTATACGAACGAAACTGATGATTCAGGCACGTCGGGAAAACATCGCCTTGCTCATTGAGCACCTCGATACGCTTGGTAACCGCCACGAAGCCTTCATGCCCGCCCTGCGCTATGGTGCGCAAACCCTTTTCATACAAGATAAAAAATGGCGCAGACTTTATTTGCAAGCTGTTGAAGCCCAATAAATCAGGAAACACTGCAATGGGGTGCAAATAGGCGTTTCGCTGGATATAATTCACCAAGTGCTTTCTTGAAAGCGGATTCGTTGTATCGGCCACCATTACTTCCAACAATTGAGTAGCCGGAAGCTTTACGGTCATTGCTTCCAATTGTCGGAGGTAGTAACCGCATTCAACGCTGCGCTCATCACTGATGACGAGTATGGCTATCTTTTCCTTCAGATTATCCATCACCAATTTGTGATCGATGTTCATCCACACCGCCTTCTCAGGAAACTGATCATTGGTTTGCACGCCGTTCACGGGTTGTGCGTATGCCATGATGGATAGCATGAAGACATAAGAAAAACAAATAGCTTGAACGACTGCCGACTTCATAGAACGTGTTTTTTGAGTTGAGACAAATGTAATCAAAGGGGCGCGCTGCAACGGGTCAGAGAACAGTTGCATTTCTGAATAATATAAAAAAAAGCGCACCGAAGTGCGCTTTCTCAATATGGTTAGGGTCGTTGTCCCTTATTTCACTTGGTCCACAACGGCTTTGAACGCCTCGGGGTGATTCATTGCCAAGTCGGCAAGCACCTTACGATTGAGTTCAACACCGTTTTTGTGCACCTTACCCATAAACTCAGAGTATGACATTCCATACGGACGCACACCTGCGTTGATACGAGCAATCCACAAAGAGCGGAAATTGCGCTTCTTTTGTTTACGACCTATGTAGGCGTAGGTCAATGCTTTTTCTACTGCGTTTTTGGCAACGGTCCATACGTTCTTACGTGAACCGAAATACCCTTTAGCCATCT
>CALQJP020000202.1 GCA_943330925.2 Chryseobacterium gleum | reverse complement strand
TTCGAGCGTTTGCAAGATCGGTGGGATCGCAAAATAATTTTCTCGCGACAATCACAGCGCGTCCAACAGGGCTTTGATGTAATTAAACTGCAAAGCAACGATTTGGCCTATAGCGTTAAGTATCCGTTTAGCGAGGTTAGTTCCATTCGAATTCGGGGCGATGTGCGCGTTGATCGTGGTGTGCGTCAGTCGAACGATTTAATCAGTCTCGAATCGGCCAATATCAACGAAACCAACCTTGCACTCAAGGTTGAATATGTGTTCGATAATACAATTTCGCGCGGATTGAATCTATTCAACGGAACACGCGCAAAGGTTTGGGTAGAACGATACCAGCAACCCAATATGAAAACACGCACCGATATCAATATTGTCGGATTTGATACACGCCACTATCAGCGTATTCATCGAAACTTCATCGCCGCATTTCGTTGTGCGGGTACGAGCTCATTTGGCGCGCAAAAGGTGATTAACTACTTCGGAGGTGTCGACAATTGGCTGTTCCAGCGGGTCGACAACGCCACACCCATCAACCCCGACGAGCCTTACAGATTCCAATCGTTTGTGGGTCCGGTACGCGGATTTTATGTGAACGCACGCAATGGCAATTCTGCAGTGGTTGCAAATGCCGAATTGCGAATGCCTGTGTTTAAGTATTTCGCGAAAAATCCCATCAAGAGCGACTTCATTGAAAACTTCCAGATAGTAACCTTCTTGGATGCCGGAAGCGCATGGACGGGATGGAATCCTTACTCAGATGACAATCTGTTCAATCGAACGGATGTGGTTAAAAACCCGGTTACCGTTTCTATCACCAACAACCGTGAGCCTGTCGTTTACGGCTATGGCTTCGGATTGCATTCGCGTTTGCTGGGTTATTTTGTTCGTGCCGACTGGGCTTGGGGAGTGGACGACGGGCGTGTGCTCGATCGCGTTTTCTACCTGTCGCTCAACATGGATTTCTGATTACGGCTGGTTGTAGATCACTTGCATTACTGTCTGCCCAACTGCTGTAAGTGTGCTCTTGTCGATGATGCTCATGTTGTCGTTGTGCGTATGATGATACGACCCAAAAACGTAACCACCCATGCCCATGGCCATGATTTGAGGTTTTGTGTCGATGATGTCGATGCATCGGATGCCGCCTTTCGAAACGAACACATGATCATCAACTACACCTTCAACTTCATCGGCCGGAAATGTAGAGGCATATCCCAGTTTAGCAGCGGTGTTCCAAACCAAATTCACAACATCGGGTGAGCCTTGTGTCGAGAATTTTTCTTTGTTGAAGGTCGCGTTTTCTGCGCCAACCATATCGAGCAAAATGCCAAAGCGGGCGTTGTAATTTTCTACGTGCTTTTGCTTGGCCCAGTGCTGTGATCCTAAACACCAGCTAGAGGTGAATCCGTCGTTGAGCACTTCTTTGGTCCCTTCAGCAAATTCAGCTGTGCCTAAATCTTCAGCATCGAAGAATATCAAATCGATACCTGCTTGTGCCGGCGATGCGCTCAGTTGACGCGCTATTTCAAGCAGCACACCTACACCGCTTCCGCCGTCGTTGGCCCCGTCAATGGGTTTCTTCCACAGTGCGTTATTCTTGTCTTTATCACCATACGGCCTGCTATCCCAGTGAGCACAAAGGAGTATACGGTTTTGCTTTTCAGTATTGAAGGATGCAATGATGTTGCGCACCGGAATGCTGGCGCCATCAAACGTTTTCAACGTGGTGGTTTGCTCTACAACGGTGGCTCCATACGATTTCAATTTCCCCACCATCCAATCGCCGCATGCTTTGTGTGCCGGAGTGCCCGGTACACGCGGACCAAATGCAACTTGCTTTTCGATCATCGCAAAAGCGGAGTCGGCCTGGAAAAGAGGTGCAGCGATTTCTTTTATTTCCGGTTGTGGTTTACGCGGTTGTGTGTTCTGTTTTTTGTCGTCTTTGCAGCCAACGTAAACAGTGCTTCCGGCGAAAATGGCTATCAGTACAAGTGCGCCTATTTGTTTTGCTTTCATTCGTGCGGTTTAGAAGATTAGCCTTCGTAGGTCCAGCTAGTGCCTTCTTTGGAGTCTTTAATTTGTATTTGGATGGCAGCCAATGCGTCGCGCAATTTGTCGGACGTCGCGTAGTCTTTGTTCGCCTTTGCCTCGTTGCGCATGTTGAGAATCATTTCAACCAACGAATCGCTGAGTTTTGAATTGTCACCGCCGCCTTCTTCGTTGTTAAGCCCGAGGATGTCGAAGAAGAATGCGTGGAACGTTGTTTTCAAAAGCTCGAGATCCGCGGCTGATAAGGTCATCATTCCTTCTTTGGTAGAGTTGATTACCCGCACACCTTCAAACAACTGCGAAATAACAATGGGTGTATTGAAGTCGTCATTCATAGCATCGATGCAGGATTGTCGCCATGCCGATACATCGAATTCCGATTTATCGGAACTCTGCAGTTGATTCAGAACCTTCAATGCTGCACACATGCGCTTATATCCTTTTTCTGCGGCCTGCAGTGCTTCATTGCTGAAGTCGAGGGTGCTGGTATAGTGCCCCATGAGGAAGAAGAAGCGCACCGTCATTGGGCTGTAACCCTTCTCGAGTAGCTTGTGATTTCCGGTGATGAGTTCTTCCGGAGTGAAACCGTTGCCTTCACTCTTGGCCATTTTTCGACCGTTTACAGTGAGCATATTTCCGTGCATCCAATAGCGCACAGGCTCATGTCCCGTGGCACCTACGTTTTGAGCAATTTCACATTCGTGGTGGGGAAACTTAAGGTCCATGCCGCCTCCGTGAATGTCGAATGATTTACCCAGGTATTTAGTACTCATTACCGAGCATTCGATATGCCAACCCGGAAAGCCAACACCCCACGGTGAGTTCCATTTCATGAGGTGACTGTCGTCGGCCTTCTTCCAAAGCGCAAAGTCAAGCGAATCGCGCTTTTCGTCTTGCCCGTCGAGCTCCCGCGTGTTGGTGTACAACTCGTCGATGATGCGCCCCGATAGTTTTCCGTATGGATATTTTTCAGCGAACTTGCGAACGTCGAAATACACCGAGCCATTGCTCTCGTAGGCGTATCCATTGGCAATGATGTCTTGTACCATTTCAATTTGCTCTACGATATGTCCGGTGGCGGTCGGTTCTATCGATGGGTTGAGTATGTTGAAGACACGCATTACATCGTGAAAGCCGTTGGTGTATTTCTGCACCACTTCCATCGGCTCCAGATTTTCCAGCTTTGCCTTCTTGGCAATTTTGTCCTCTCCGTCATCTGAATCACCGGTGAGGTGACCCACGTCCGTTATGTTGCGCACATAACGAACCTTATAGCCGAGGTATACGAGGTAACGATACACCATGTCGAAGGTCATGAATGTTCGCACATTGCCCAAGTGCACATCGCTGTAGACCGTTGGACCACACACGTACAAACCAACGTGACCCGGTGTGATCGGTACAAAGCGTTCTTTTTCTCTATTGATGCTGTTATAGATGTATAGATTCTGTTCCATGCTACAAAGTAAATAGCTAATGTCGAGTGCGTACATAAAAAAACCACCGCATTATGAGCGGTGGTTGTTTGATTATTTTTTATGCTCTCCGTTTATTGATTGTTGTTGTCGGGAGCGATTTTTCCATTGCTCTTTCCGCGGGTAAACATTTCTGTTCCCGTCTTCAGACCATCGGCATTGTAATGAAATACGCGGCCGTTGTAGAGTTTCCCGTTCATAAAGTCGCCGTTTACACAGATGTTTCCGTTTTTGTCGTACAAAACATTGTGGCCGTTGGGGTCGAAAGGTTGGGCACCATTTGTTTTACGTTCCTCGCTTTGTCCCACTTGACTTGCACCCATTTGAGATGCTTTTGTTTGCTGCGGAGTCATGTACGATTTTACCCCGCCCGGTTTCGATTTACCGTTGTCGAAGTTGCGCTCCTCCATGAGCTGACCTTGCTCGTCATACCGTTTTTGCATGCCGTGCTCGGCTCCTAGCTGCATGTCAACTTCCAGGGCCAAGGTTCCGTTTTCATGATAGTATTGTTGCCTGCCATGTCGGTTGCCTTCCTGGTCGTAGGTTAATTCTTCTTTCAAAATGCCACTCGAATGGTAACGCTGGAATCGATCCGTCAGTTTGCCATCGTGCCAGCGGCCTGTTTCTTCCACTTTGCCATTCGCATAGTAGAGCTTGTAGGGTCCTTCCGGCTTGCCATACTGATAATAAATTTCCGAACGAACTGCTCCGTTGGGATAGTATCGCTTCCACAATCCTTCCTTTTCATCATTGAGATATGCCCCTTCTTCCACTTTTACATTGGCGGTATAAGCGGGGTCTTTTAGCATGGAACCTTGGATGATCCAACTTCCTTGCTTAAGGCCTTTGGCATCGGTTGCATTGAATTGTTGGCCTTGAGCCGATTGAACAGTAATCCAAACGAAGGCAAATAAAGAACAAAGCCCCCGCGTGATTTCGGATGAGAATCGCATATAGTTTTTCGTATTAGGTTAGTACACGCAACGACGTGCACAAGGCCTATACGATTAACTCATGCGTGGGTTTCAAGAGTTGCTGCTTTTTTTTTACCGATTTCGGAAATCATGGTCGCGCAAAGCTTCTCGGTGTCGAATACTCGCTCCCATCCCCAATCGTTACGCGCTGTGCTGTCGTCTATGCTTGCCGGCCACGAATCGGCTATCGCCTGTCGAAAATCGGGCTCATAGGCAATTGTGAAGGCGGGTATCGTGCGTTGAATGATTTGCGCCAGTTGTGATGGGGTGAAACTGCAGCCGGCAATGTTATAGCCGCCCCTCTCGCGGATAGACTCGGAAGGAGCTTCCATAATGCTGATGGTAGCACGTATTGCATCTTCCATCATCATCATGGGAAGTTCGGTATCGGCTTTCAGGAAGCATGTGTAACTTCCTTTTTCGATTGCTTTGTA
>CALQJP020000201.1 GCA_943330925.2 Chryseobacterium gleum | reverse complement strand
TGATATGGCTGGCTGTTTTTTTCTTCGCCGGAAACGAAATTTTTAAGTCGTGTAACTGATTAAACTATGAAAAAATACATTCTTCCAATCGCCCTTCTATTGGGTGCTTGCAATAACAGTGGTGAAAAAAAGATAGAGCCCGCTCCGGCTGAAGTGCAAGCGGTGGAGCAAATCGACAACAGTCCGCAAGCTTTTTTCGCAACTGCAAATCCGGGCACAGGGCCTTCGGTTGAGATCATCTCCAACGTGGAGGGCACCTACACCGTGAAGTACACTGTCGACGGTGTAGCTGCTGAACTCACCATGAAGAAAGAACCTCTTGTTGTCGATGGAAAGCAAAATGCATCGACCGGCGAAGTGAAGCTGAAGGGCAACGATGGCAATCTGGTAATTGCTCCTGCCAAGTGCGATGGCGGCACACATTCATGCATCATCACGGTGGGTGAGCGCGTGATAGAGACTTGCGGGAAATACGCGGAGTAAACAGCAGGTTATAGGTGATAGGTATTAGGTTTTAGGTGCTGTTGCGTTACCGATCACCTATCACCTAATCCCTAACACCTCGCAGCTAATCCCTATCATTGGTGTGTAAATTCGCACAATGTTATCCTACTTCGCTGTTTTGGCTGCGGCGCTGGGCGGTGCCTTTCTGAGTTTCTTTTGTGGCTTCGGATTGGGTACGTTGTTGTTGCCGGCGTTTATGTTGTTTTTTCCTGCGCAGATTGCGGTGGCTGCTACGGCAGTCGTGCATATGGCCAACAACGTCTTTAAGTTGTTTCTCGTTGGTAAGCATGCGCACTGGCCCACCATACGCAGCTTTGGTGTTGCTTCGGTGGTAGGTGCCATACTCGGTGCATCGAGCTTGCAGTGGCTTGTAGGCTTGAATAATCAGATCGATTTTTCTCTCTTCGATTATGCTTTTCAGACAGACTCCATTCGCATCATCATTGCGTTAATCATTCTCACGTTTGCTATTATTGAGATATCTCCCGCGCTAGAAGAAATTGCATTGCCGGCCCGTTGGCTGCCCGTGGGTGGATTGGTAAGCGGATTTTTTGGAGGCATCAGCGGACACCAAGGAGCTCTGCGCAGCGCCTTTTTGATGCGCTCCGGTCTTTCCAAAGACGCTTTCATGGGTACTCGTGTAGTGTGCGCCTGCCTGGTCGATGTGTCGCGCATCAGTGTATATGCGGCCTCTATTTCAGCAGGCTGGAGCGAGTTGCGCATCGACCTGCTCGCTCTTGCAACCCTCGCTGCGTTCGGTGGAGCCTGGCAAGGCAACAAACTCGTCAAGAAAACAGAATTGCCATTGCTCAATAGAATCATCTCTGTAGCGCTCATTGCGTTTGCGATTGCATTTGCCCTGGGAGTTATTTAATGGAGAGTGGCGAGTGGCGAATGGCGAGTGGCGAAGCATCTAGCTCCCCTCCTGGCTCCCAACACCTAACACCTAACACCTAACACCTAACACCTAACACCTAACACCTAACACCTATCACGTATCACCTATCACCTATCACCTAGTATCCATTCCCCAGTATTAACATCTTGTGAATACAATACCACCGCCCAATGTCCGATTAGCATACAACGGTGACTATCTTTGCCCGCTTTTTTTGCTAACTATCACACACTATGACCCTGGAACCACTCGAGATACTTGACATCAATGAAGGTAAAAAACTTTATGATTATCAGGCAGATGCGTTGGAGAAGATCTTCGGTCGCTTAAAGGAGCACCCCGACAGTTACAACTTGTGCTTTCAGTTGCCAACGGGTGGCGGTAAGACGGTGATATTCTCCGAGATAGCCCGCCGCTACATCAAAGAAACGGGAAAGAAGGTTCTAATTCTCACACACCGTATCGAATTGCTTGCGCAAACCTCGAAGCACCTTTCGGATATTCATGTAAAGAATAAAATCATCGTAAGCAAAGTAAAAGACCTGCCCGATGAGGAGCAGTACATGTGCTTTGTTGCTATGGTGGAGACACTCAATAACCGTCTGCGCGACGATAAGATGGACTTCGATAACCTGGGTTTGGTGATAGTCGATGAAGCGCATTACAACTCCTTCAGAAAGTTGTTCAAGTGGTTCGAGAATCAGGTTATTCTCGGTGTAACCGCTACGCCGCTTTCCAGCAATGTGGAATTGCCATTGCATGAGAACTACCGTGAGTTGATTGTGGGTGAAAGTATACCCCGACTTATTAAAAGGGGATTTCTTTCGAAGGCCACCACCTACAGCTACGATGTTAGTTTGCATTCCTTGAAAATTGGTATCAATGGCGACTACACCGTAAGCAGTTCTGAAAAGCTCTATGGTAATTTTTTCATGCAGGAGAAATTGCTGTATGCCTATGAGCAAAAGGCAAAGGGCACCAAGACCTTGATTTTTAACAATGGTATCAATACCAGTAAGATTGTGTACCAGATGTTCAAGGAGGCGGGCTACGAAGTGCGCCACCTCGACAATACCCACAGCGAAGCAGAGCGAAAGGATATACTGCATTGGTTCAGAACGCAACCCGATGCCGTATTAAGTTCAGTTTCCATTCTCACTACCGGATTCGATGAGCCCACGGTGGAAACCATTATTTTGAACCGAGCAACGAAGTCGCTCACATTGTACCATCAGATGATTGGTCGTGGTTCGCGCGTTATTCCGGGCAAGACCGATTTTACCGTCATCGATTTGGGCAACAACGCCCGTCGCTTCGGATTGTGGGAATCGGACATCGACTGGCAAGACATTTTCCGCAATCCGGACGCTTACATTGAAGCTATCGTGAGCGATGAGCAGATGGAGAAGGAGATGGTGTATGAAATGCCTATCGAGGTGCGCGAGTTTTTCAAGAACACTGCAGTAATCGACTTCGACATCCGCGAAGAATATTCGCGATTGTTGAAAATCGGTGGGCGTACCAAAGACGCGCTCGACATGTCTGTTAAACAGCATGCAATGATGATAACGGAAAATGCACAAGACCACACCCGAGCGCTGGAGCTGCTGAAAATGCTCGAGCCTGATATCAAGAGTAGGGTGAAGCACTACAGCTATTGCATCAGTCGGAGCACTGAAAATTATCTGCAATGGATGCGCGACGAGTATACCCGGAAGCTTCAGCAGATGTTGCGTCAGCATTACGCCTGATTCAAGACATCTTGTGCACTATTTTCTTTTTGCATAACGGGAGAGTTAGAGGCTATGACGTTACATTTGATTACTAAACCTCTAAAAGCATGAAGATCAAAACGGATAATATCTTTCAAGTTATTGAATTGGAATGCGCTATTGACGAAGTGTACCGAGCATTGACCAATGCACAATTGCTGACTAAACTTACAGGCATGAGTGCCAGAATGGATAACCACGTAGGTGGCACATTCGATGCATGGGATAATCGCAGTCATGGTTACATGTTGCACCTCACGGAGAACACCCGCATTGTGCAAGCATGGCGTCACAACGACTTCCCACAGGGCATGTATAGTGTGGTGTTGTTTGATTTGGAAACAACCGAAACAGGATCACGCGTAAGCTTCAATCACATCGGAGTGCCCGAAGAGGCATCAGGCTGGCTAACCGAGGCGTGGCGAAAGGATTTCTGGGTTCCTATTATTGATCACCTGAGCGATAGGGTAGTGACTAATGAGTAGTGGCGAGTGGCGAATGGCGAGTGGCGAATGGCGAATGATGAGTGGCGAATGGCGAGTGGTGAATGGCGAACCATCTAGCTCCCCTCCCTGCTCGCAACACCTAAAACCTAACACCTAACACCTATCACCTAGTATCCAGTCCCCGCATTTCAGTACAGCAGGCTTTTCTTGGCGGCGCTGCGCCAGCCGGCTTGGCTTTCGTATTCTACGAAGAAAATTTTTAGATCGGCCTGAGATTCATAGTCCACAAAAAATATCTTCTTCTTCGCCTGGCTGTCGTATTGGGTGAAAAACCACTTGCCGTTGTTTTCGCCTGCCTGGCTTTCGTATTTCACTTTGAACACGTTCAGGTCGGCCTGACTTTCATACTTCACAACAAAAACTTTAACATCGGCTTGACTGTCATAGTCAACGGAGTAGACCTTCTGTGCACTGGCTGAGCCAAATGCGAATCCAAAAGCGAGAAGAGCGATTTGCTTGATCATCTGATGTAGTGTTATGGAAAGCTAAGATATTTAATTTAAAGTATGAACGAATGATTCTGCGTGCGATGCTGAGGCACATAATTTTGTAGTCACCGTGTAACCATCAAGGAGTGTATGCGTCCTACCTTCGTTTCTAAATAATGATTCCTATGAAAGTTGTTACTCTGTCAGTCCTGGTTTGTTGCATGGCCACCTCGATGGCTCGCTCACAAAGCTTCCCTTACGAGTTTTCGGTGTTCAATGATCCTTATTACGATTTGGCTGCACCCAGCTTGATAAGCAATGCGGACGTATGGGATGATCCATTCTATATCACTTCAAGCGGCTTTGAAGTGACCTTGTTCGACATCGTGACCAACACATTGGGAATTATTCAACCGGGTGCACAAGTAATCAACCTCAACGAAGCAAATCCGGATACGGTGCAGCTTCTCGCTCCTTACATGTCTGACATCATGAATGCCAGCGATACAATCGCGGTTAGCCCTATTTCCTATCAACTCGAAGGCCCTCCCGGAAATGCCGTATTCAAACTGGAATGGAAGAATGTCGGATTCTATGGTGAGTGGAATGCGAGCAATACCTACTTCAACACCACCAATTTTCAGCTTTGGTTGTATCAGAATACCGGCGTAATCGAATTCCGATACGGCCCGAATACGATTAAGTCGGGCAGCCTCCTGCATTTTTTCGGAACCGGCCCCCTTGTGCTGCTCGGACAAAACGTTGCGTTCAATGGTGGTGGCTGGGAAGGATTATGGGCTTTGGGCGGCGATCCTCAAAATCCAACGA
>CALQJP020000200.1 GCA_943330925.2 Chryseobacterium gleum | reverse complement strand
ATTCAAGTGAGCGCGCAGGCGTGGGAATACCTCACGCCCATCAAGACCAACAGCGAGGTGCGCGGCTGTTCGTTTCTCGATGAGCAGCGAGGCATTGCTGTAATCTTGGCTGCAAAAAAAGTTTTTCGCACCATGGATGGCGGTGAAACCTGGGAAAATATGTGGACCCCGGCTGTGACAAGCAACCCCAATGATGTAGAATGGGTGACAGAAAATCTGCTTTTCATTGCAGCGGGTAATGGCGATTTGTATCGATCACTCGATGGTGGAAATACGTGGGCGAATATGAATCCGCCTACTTCGCTGTGGTTATATAACGTGCATTTCATCAACGAGACAACGGGTTTTGTGACAGGAGAAAGCGGCACCATTCTTAAAACAACCGATGCCGGCGCTACGTGGACACTCATTCCGGCGGTTACCACCAGCCGGTTGTATGGAGTCCATTTTACAGATGAAAGCACCGGGATAATTGTTGGATGGAATGGCACAATTCTGCGCACAACCGATGGTGGCGATTCGTGGTCGGTCATCACAACCACTATTACGGCCAGCCTTCAGGATGTGCACTTCGTTGATGCAAACACCGGCTTCACGTGCGGTGGCGTTATTGCGAAAACAACCGATGGTGGACTTACTTGGAACACCGTGTACTCTGCTGCGAACAGCTACTTCTATTTCATGAACGTGAGTGCCAACGGACAAGGGTATGCCGCAGGCAACATGGGTGTTTTCGTGAAAACCACCAACAGCGGGCAGACGTGGCAAAACCAAACGGTACTGGGAGACGGTGATATTTTCTGTGGTGATCACGTGTCGTCATCTGCAGCGTATATGATGGGTAAGCTGCAAATTCACAAGAGCACGAATGATGGTTCTTCGTGGTCATTGCTAAAAAACGCAGCACCCGGCGGGGGCGTCACTGCATTGCAGTTTTTGTCGGATACACAGGGAACCATTGTTTCATTTGCATCCGGAGGAACTTTCTATGGTGGTATTGCACAAACCTCCGACGGAGGAAAGCTTTGGAACATCCGCCAAACCTCCACGACCGGTGGTTGGTATGCCGTCGACTTCCCCACACCTCAAGTAGGCTATGTGCTTGGCACCACGAACCTGGGCAAAACAACCAATGGCGGACAAACATGGACCTACAGCACTTCTCCGACACTCACAGCTACCTGCCTCGAATTCATTGATGCACAAACTGGATTTGCAGGCGGTTTTGGAGGAGCCTCAAACATTTGTAAAACAATCAATGGCGGAACGTCTTTTACGTGTGGCACCAACATAGGCGCAACTGACATTCATTTTATCGATAGTCAGCGTGGCATAGCCGTGCGATATGTGCAGGCCGGTGGTGATACATACTACAAGACCTTTGACGGCGGTAATACGTGGGAATATCACAATGGTGTTATTGGATCAAACATTTACTTCTACAACGACAGTCTCGGATTTGTGGGGAGTAATAGCGGCGTTTACCGCACACTGAACAGTGGTGAAACGTGGGATTTCATATTCATAGGCGGAGGACTTATGCTCGACATCAAATTCTACAACGAGAATCTTGGTTTTTGCGTGAGCGAATACGCTGACTTATATAAAACTGAGGATGGTGGCGAAACCTGGACTGTCCTCTTACAAAACAACCTCAACAACTTAGGAGCATCGACCGCGCATTTCACCGACAACTATTGCTACATCGGTTCGGGGGGCGACATGTATCGCACAGAGCTTGGCTGTGGCACATTTGAACTAGGCAACATCACCGGCGATCAGGAATGGTGCGAAGGTGTTTATGGACAACTGGTGTGCGAGCAGGTTGCCGGCGCCATCAGCTATGAATGGCAACTACCCGAGGGCTGGACCGGCGCCGAAAACGATCGCTTGATTCAACCTTTGCCAAACGCTACCGGCGGGCTGGCTTCGGTAACCGTCACCAATGCATGCGGTCTTACCGACTCTGCCAGCATCAGCGTGAGTGTCACAGAGCGTGTCGACAGTGTGTATGCGATTGTGGGTCCCGCTGTAGTATGCGCCGGAGCGACCGTCGCATATAGCGTTGCGGCCGATGTGAATGCGACCGATTACAACTGGCAAACCACTGCTACGACTTCAATGCTAAATGATAACACGATTGAGGTAATTACAGGAACGCAGGACTTCTTCATCGGCGTGCAAACAGCCAACGATTGCGGCGTGAGCAACTATATCACGCTCACTGTTGCGGTTCCTGACACGAACACTTCACCGGCAAACTACAACGGCGATTGTGTGATTAACGAGGAAGACATGCAGCTACTACTCGATAATTATGGATGCATGGAAAACTGCGGCCCGTTCGATCTGAACGGCGATGGATATATCGGGGTCGAAGATGTAATTCTCTTTATAGAATTCTCTGCACAATAAGCTACGACTTGATAGCAGCAATGCCCGGCAAGTCAATTCCCTCCAATGCTTCAAGCATGGCACCACCGCCGGTGCTTACATAACTCACCTCGTGGGCAAGCCCAAACTGATTGATGGCCGCAACGCTGTCGCCGCCACCTACCAACGTGAACGCACCATTCTTTGTTGCAGCTGCGAGCGCCTGTGCAACGGCAATGGTTCCATGTGAAAAATTCGACATTTCGAAAACACCCATTGGGCCATTCCAAAGAATCACCTTGGATTGTAGAATGACTTCAGAAAAACGAGCAATCGATTGCTCACCGATATCGAGACCCATCCAACCCGTCGGAATGCCGCGGCTTTCCGATGACGTGCGTTGTGCGTCGTTTGAAAACGCATCAGCAATAATGGAATCTTCGGGCAAGTAAATTTTTACGCCTTTCTCTTTCGCCTTCTCCAATAACGCTTTCGCTAATTCGAGTTTATCCTCTTCTACCAACGAATTGCCTGTAACTCCTCCCAATGCTTTGAAAAACGTGTAGGCCATACCGCCGCCAATGATGATGTTGTCGACGCGGTTTAATAGATTTTCCAAAATGGTAATCTTACTGGAAACCTTGCTACCACCAATGATAGCAGTTACGGGCTTTGCGGTCGAATTTAACACGCGATCAATGCTCTGCACCTCGTCTTCCATCAAGTAACCGAAGAGTTTATCAGTGGGGAAGAAACGCGCAATAACCGCCGTGCTGGCGTGCGCGCGGTGCGCGGTTCCGAAAGCATCGTTGATGTACACGTCGCCGTTTTCGGCCAATTGTCCGGCGAAGAATTCATCACCGCCTTCTTCCTCCTTATAGAAACGAAGGTTTTCAAGCAGCAACACATCCCCATCCTTCATAGCATCAACAGCTGCGCGTACCTTCTCGCCAATACAATCGTCCGCAAAAGCAACGGGCTTTCCGAGTAATTCAGATAAACGAGCCAACACATGCTTCATAGAATACTTCGCTTCGGGTCCGCCTTTGGGTCGGCCGAGATGCGACATTAAAATGACCTTGCCTCCAGCCTGCGCCACTTTGCGAATGGTTTTCAGCGCTGCACGAATGCGCGTGTCATCCGTAACCTGAAGTTCATCATTCAGTGGGACATTAAAATCAACGCGAATCAAGACGCGTTTACCTTGAAATGAGTAGGAGTCGATTTGATAAGGCATCGGGAAAGCTTTTGCGCAAATGTAAACACCCTAACTTGATTCGTGCTTCGCAATTAGTACTTCAACAAGTAGTAAGTACAAAGGACGAAGTACAGATACGCATGGAAGCCATATACAAACTCCCTTCCCACCGGTACTTTGTACTTAGTAATTAGTACTTTCTCAAAGTTTAGCCAACTCATTCCGCACTCCCTTAAATTCCTGCAATTCCATTTTGATGGAACCCACCAATATCTCCGCTTGAGCCAACACGGGAATATGATTCAAGTCGTCCGTAATCCAAACCGTGAGGTCTTGTTCTTTCTTGAACACTCTTCCCTTCTGCACCACCGGCACAAATTTCAAGCAACGGAAAGTACCCGCGTCAATCGTGATGGTTTCGCGGCCAATAAATTTCATCTTCAGCGGAACAATCTCATCATCAACGAGCGCCATGATGGTATACACATCGCCAACGTTTGCGTAGCTATAATCCAGTGTGCGAGCATAGTAATAAGAACTCAACATGTCTTGCACGAATTCGGGCGATTTATACCCTTCGCCCTTCATGTTTTTGAATGCCCTTCTCTCCGGGAAAAACGTATAGTCTTGCTGAATGCGATAACCACCTTCGTCACAGTTGCGCAAAAAACGATACGGGAACATGCCCGCTTTGTCAATGTGAGTTTCATAGTGGTCGCGCACTTTGAAAAACCAGTCAATAGAGCCTACACTGCGGCCTGTGCCTACGATTTTGTATGCGTCGCGGCCTGCGAATGTGTAGGGGCTATCCTCAACTTTTAGCGTTGCGGTTCCGGCGTCTACAAAGCCATAGTGAATGCGGTAAGTGAGTTGCTCACCGGCCATGAAGGCGTAGTTAGCTGATTGTCGGAAGCCCTGGTTGGGCAAATAGTCAACGTTGGTTTTGGTAGGCTTTACCTGCGCTTGAAGCGTTAACGCACCGATTAACGCTACAAAAAGAAAAATGGACGTTTTCATGAGTTGGCGTTTTCAATGTGCATGCCAAATCAACGCCACGACTAATCAATTGTTGCAATGCACTTCAATTCAATAGCAATCGGCGACGGCAAGGCATTGATCTCAACGGTTGTTCTGCAGGGTTGGGCATCTTTAAAGTACTCCGCATACAGCTTGTTGTATGTATGAAAATCGCGCTTCATATTCACGAGAAACACGGTTACATCCACGAGGTTTTCCCAGTTGCTTCCATTCTCTTCAAGAATCACACGCACGTTGTCGAACACGTTGCGGCATTGGGCTTCGAAATCGAATGTGAGGTAATTGCCAAACTTATCCAATGTCAAACCGGGCACGCCACTATCGGTAGCATCACT
>CALQJP020000199.1 GCA_943330925.2 Chryseobacterium gleum | reverse complement strand
TTGAAAAGGTCTGCTATGGTGCTGTTCATGATCTTATCCGCCTCGTTCTCCAGTGTGTTGATGGTGTGGAGATGCGCTTTTACTTTCCGCACATTGCGCAGGCTTCGCATTTCACGCACTGCGCTTTGAAGCTCAATGGCCGAAAGGGTAATGATTTCAGACAGGCGAATCATGGCCGGGCTTATCTGATGGACCTTGTAGATATCGAGACGCTTCGATGTACCGTAGAGATAATCAACCACGTCGTCGATAGCGATGGCCAATGCATGAATGTCTTCTCGATCGAAGGGAACAATAAACGTATTTCCTGTTTCACGCATGATGGCGTGTGTTATCTCATCGCCTTGTTTTTCGAGGAGATTGATGGTTTCGAAAGATTGTATTCGGGTAACTGAGTCTGATTTCAGTGCATTTTCCAACACTTTTGCTGTCTCCACAAGGTTGCTACATGCCTGGTCGAATAGCGGATAGAACAATTTGTCCTTGGGCAAAAGTGCCTGAAAAATGAGATCGATAGAGCGTTTCACAAGGGGTTCTTCTTCCCGCGAATTAAGTTGTTCTGATGGGTCTGGATTCAAAAGGCTCATGATTTAGAGTAAAAATGAGAATGTCTTAACACAAATCTAACAATTGAGCATGCATGATTCCTGTTGGGATGAAATTGGTGCGACATGATTGGTGACCGCGATAAGTTGAGCGAAGAAATAACCCCCTGCGAATCAGTTGATTGTTGCGAATAGATGAACATCACAGTCCTTTTGCGTAACAATATGGTAACATAAAGTAAAGGCTCTGTTCTCATACCACGGGTTCTTTTGCCGAAATCGTTTTTTCGTATGAATTTGTTCAAAATGTTCGCTCCCAAGTCGGGTGATTTCTTCGACTCCTTTGCACAGTCAACCCGCAATTTGGTTGCTATGTCTCAGAAATTCAAGGAGTTGTTGGAAGCGAAGGAAGGGGATAGAGATGGAATTGTGAGGGAGATTCACGATTTGGAGCATGTTGGAGATCAAATTACCCACGATCTCTTCATTCAATTAAGTGAGAATTTTATTACACCCTTCGATAGAGAGGATATCCACTACTTGGCAACTTCGCTCGACGATGTAGCCGATTTCATTAACGGAACGGCATCGCGAATTTCATTGTATCAATTGAAAGAAATTGATCAGGTTATGCATGGACTTGCCAGTGTTTTGTCGAGGCAGGTGGTTGAAATAGACAGCGCGATTCAAAACCTCAGGAACTTGAAAAGCGCCCAGCGAGTGAGAGAGGCAATCATTCGTATTAATGATTTGGAAAATGAGGCGGACAGCATTTTTGATTTGGCTATAGCCCGCCTTTTTTCGGAAGAAACGAATGCCATTGAGATAATTAAAAAGAAGGAAATTCTATCTGTTTTGGAGACCGCAACGGACAAGTGTGAGGACGTTGCCAATGCAATTGAATCGATCCTGGTAAAGAACTCTTAAGGCCGCTCTATGGAATACTCTATTTTGCTTATTTCAGTCATAGCGCTGGCTTTGATATTTGACTTCATCAATGGTTTTCACGATGCAGCAAACTCGATTGCAACAGTCGTTTCAACGAAGGTTCTTACGCCTTTTCAAGCGGTGGTATGGGCGGCATTTTTCAATTTTGTGGCATTCTTCATTTTCAAAGACCACAGCGTTGCAACTACCATTGCAAAGTCGGTGAAGGAAACCTACATCACGGCAGCTAATAATCCGCTGACCATGATATTTTCCGGTCTATTGGCCGCAATTACGTGGAACCTGATTACCTGGTGGTATGGAATTCCTTCCTCTTCCTCGCACACTCTTATAGGAGGATTTGCCGGTGCGTTTTTGGCGGCCTTCGGTTGGCAAGCTATCAATAGTGGAATCGTTATAGCAACCGCAATTTTCATTTTCGTTGCGCCCATAGCGGGTATGATTATGTCTTACCTGATTTCGGTGTGGTTTCTCAACTCTTTTCGAAAGGGACCTTTCATGAAGATTGTTTCGCTGACGATTATAACACTCGTCGTTTTCGCTGTTTACAATGCACTTGAGTTCAAGCGAGATTTTAACGGAGGAAGCTCATATACGTTGATGTTCGAAGAAAAACTGTCAAAGGATGATGTGAAAAAGTTGCTTACCATCAAGGCCGATGACTTAATGGAATTTACCCCGGTTGTAAGCCTGGCGAGCAATGCCGAAGAGGTTTCAGACATGCGCTACACGGTTCGATTTGATTATCTTAAAAAGATCGGAGAGACCGCAGAGAACGGTGCGCTCACTGCGGCTATTATTCAACGATTGGAGTCTGAAAAAAAGGATTACACCATTGAAGAGTCGCACCGAATTACGGAAGCTTCTGCAGATCGATACGACGCCTCAAACCTGAAGAGCAGCTTCGAATCGTATTGGTTGAAAGTGATATTTCACGGGTCGAATTTCAAATGGATATTACTCGGTTTCATTGTTCTGGTGATGGGCGTGTTCACCCTGTTCCTAAGTTCGATGCACAACTCGAGGGCAAACTCATCCTTCAAGAAGTTGCAATTGTTTTCGTCAGCTGCTTTCAGCGTGGGGCATGGAGGCAATGACGCGCAGAAGGTGATGGGTATTATTACCGTTGCCCTCATGGCTGGAGGACAGATTACAAGTTTAAAGGATATGCCCAACTGGGTGCCTCTTTCCTGTTATGCAGCCATTGCCCTAGGCACCATGAGCGGCGGCTGGAAGATTGTGAAAACCATGGGCGCCAAAATCACCAAGGTGACACCGTTTGAGGGCGTAGCGGCAGAAACGGCCGGAGCTATCACCCTCTTCTTTACCGAAGGATTGAAGTTCCCCTGGAAAATGGGCGGTGAAGTAATCAAAGGTATTCCGGTTAGTACTACGCATACCATTACAGGCTCTATTATCGGTGTAGGAATTACCAAGCGCGTATCGGCGGTGAAATGGGGTGTTACCGGGAAACTGTTGGTCGCCTGGATTATCACAATCCCAATTTCAGCAGCCATGGGTGCGATTACACTTTGGGTTATGCGTTTGCTTGGGTTTTAAGCGCGATTGTGGTTTATAATTTTTAACCGCAGAGAAATAACCAGAGAATAATTTCTGTGGTTCAAGTGCAGGTGTATTTCTCCGAAGTTCTCTTCGCGCCTTTGCGGTTAAATAAAAATTCCGGAAGGAGAAACAGTAGCAGAATAAGAGTGAGTGCCTGGCGCTCCCTTCAATCCTACAATCCTATAATCCTTCTTAGCATCCTGTTCTCTTCGCGCCTTTGCGGTTAAAACAAAAAACATCAGAACCAAGTTTGAGAAAAGTTGTTTTGTTGAACAATAGGACGCTTTTCTTGCGTTCGGTAAATCATGATGAACCTAGCTAAAACGTGCTCGATGTTGCTAATGTGTCTGACACTGTCCGCATGCAGTCAAACGACCACTCAACACTCAACCGCACCTGCACCTACAATGAACAATCCGCATTATTCTCGAATCGACACAACACACCTGGAGGTAAGTAACGACGAATGGTCGCGCATTTTGCCGCGCGAACTGTACTTAGTAGCCCGCGAGGCGCATACCGAACGCGCTTTCACCGGCAAGTATTACGAGAACGAAGTGATCGGAACCTATTACTGCGCGGTGTGCGGTAATCCCCTGTTTCGCTCCGACTCGAAGTTTCACAGTGGTTGCGGTTGGCCGAGTTTCTTTGAAAACATTCGTCAGGGTGCCACGAAGTATACGCTCGATAAAACCCACGGCATGATCCGCACCGAGGTAACGTGCGGCCGTTGCGACTCTCATTTGGGGCACATATTCGATGATGGTCCACCGCCCACCTACAAGCGCTATTGCATGAATTCCATATCACTCGATTTTGAACCCGACGTGAACCCGTCCGATAAATAATTGTTGTGAGGCCATGGCAGTAGGAAAAAAAATAGAAGGAGAAGACTACTACTACACCGAAGAGGGATACATCGTTTTCACAGAAAAGTATCACCTCAAACGCGGATATTGCTGTCAAAGCGGTTGCCGCCACTGTCCGTATGGATTCGACATCCGCACCGGAAAATTCAAGGACTGATTCCCTACATTTGACTCATGCAAACAATCTTCGCATGGGCATGCTCGCTAACGTTGCTTATTTCAGCTTTTCAATTGCGAGCGCAAGATTCTACTTCGTTTGAGCTTTCCGGTTACGCCGAGGTTTATTGGGGAGTTCAGCAAGGAGGTTCCGATGAACGCCCTGCGTTTTTGTACAACTATACCGACAACGGTCCGGCGCTCAACCTTGCCTTCATTAAGTACACGCTTCGCCATAACCGTTGGCAGCTGGTAGCTGCGCCGATGGCCGGGACCTATGCAAGAAGAAATCTAGCATCTGAACCCAATGCCGTGCGTAATATCTATGAAGCTTCAATTGGTTTTCGGTTGAATAATAACTCACGACTCGATGCCGGTATTTTGCCTTCGCACATTGGCTTGGAATCGAACATTGGTGCGCAGCAAATGAACGTAACACGCGGCTTGCTCGCTGAGAACACCCCATACTATGAATGCGGATTGCGCTGGTCGGGGAAAACTGAAACAGGGTTGAACTGGGCGGTGTTGTTGCTCAATGGCTGGCAGCGTATCGGTTTGGATGAAGGTCGCAACTGGCCGGCGTTTGGTGTGCAATTGCAGCATGTAAAAGCAAATGGTCGCGTGTTGAATTATTCCAACTACATGGGAACCATTGGTGGTCGTGTTACTATATATCACAACACGTATGGTCAGTGGAAAGTGGGTAACAATTGGAGCGTTCAAACCGAGTTGAACTACGAGTCGGTTCCGGCCGAAAAAGACTTTGTGGGCTACTCTCTAGCAGTGAGTCGTTCGTTTGCTAAAAAATGGATGGCTGCATGCCGAGTCGAGCAAACAAGAGACAACCGTGGACAGTTTTTCAGAACGCGCTATGCACCCGTGAATCTC
>CALQJP020000198.1 GCA_943330925.2 Chryseobacterium gleum | reverse complement strand
TGGATTCAATTTGCCTCCAATGGCCAACAACTCGGAGAAGCCTACTACAAAAACGGACTTAAAGACGGCATTTGGACCGTTTGGGATGAACAAGGTGTTAAGCGTTATCACATGGTTTACAGCATGGGAAAGAAAGTTGACACTTGGAAAATGTGGGATGAAAACGCGGTGCTTGTAAGTGAACGCATCTACAACGAATAACCAATCTTCCTGCACAACTCTTCGTTGTTCGCGTTCAGATAAGGACCATCGAGATCTGCCCAATCGCATAGGAATGTAAGTTCCTCCGCCGCGCCGCATCCTACGCTCGACTCACTCATGCAACCTATCAGTGCCTTTTTACCACGCTTTTGCAGTTCCTTCAACTGCTGAAAAGCGGGAGTAATCCCACCGCATTTCTGGAGCTTTACATTGACTCCATCGAAGGCATCCAACACCCCGAAGAGATCATCGATTTGCTGGCATGCTTCATCTGCTATCACAGGAATTAAAGTGCTTTCACGCAATTGAAAGGATAGCTCACGATCACTCTTATGAAAGGGCTGTTCAATCAACACACATTCATTCGACTCCAAAAAGTCAATCAGCCTTAGTGCCTGGTCGATGTTCTTCCAAGCCTGATTGGCATCTACAGCAAAAGGTGAATCGGAAAGCGAACGGAAATTCCGCAGCATCTCTTCATCATGCAATCCATCCAACTTGAGCTTGAACAAGGTAAAGCCCACAGATGCCGCATAATCTATCTTCTTCTTCATTTCGTTGACATCGGAAACGCCCAGTGTGAATGTATGCGGCACCACAGGAGCATCAGCATGAGCGCCCAAGGCAACTGAAACAGGCTGATTATTCATCAACGAATGAATTTGCCAGCGTGCCATGTCGAGTGCCGCCAGCGCAGGCATCCTGTCGGGAATGATTTGCCGAAGAGCCGAAAACCACTCATCGGGAAGGTTCAATGACAAGGCCTCCTTGATTCCAGGGCGATTCAACGCATCGACCACTTGTTGAGCAGTTACACCTAAGTATGGAGGCAACGTGGCCTCGCCAAAACCAACAAGTCCTTCCCATTCAAGCATCACAAATACGACATCGGTTCCCAACCGTTCGCCATGAGCAATTCTGAATGGATACCGAAAGCGCAGGTAGGTCGTATGCGTTTTAATTTCAATCATGAAGAATGTGAACCAAGAAAGGTGGATTGTATAAGCTCGGCTTGTTATAGTGAGCGCTCTCTGAACTCACATATGTAAAACTCGCTCCTGCCTCTTGAACAAGCACATGCCCTGCAGCTGTGTCCCACTCCATTGTTGGCCCGTGGCGAAAGTAAACATCTGCAAGTCCGGATGCTATGTAGCAAAACTTCAATGCGCTTCCTGCTTTGATAGACCGCGTAATCGGAAAACGACGCAGCGCCTCCTCCTCTTCCGCCGATCCATGCGAACTACTCTGCACAGAAATCCAACCGTCCTTCTTTCGATTGGCTCGAATAGGCATGCTTGCTGAACCATCATGTTTGAAAGCGCCTGCTCCGCGTGCTGCCCAAAAGGTATGACCGGAAGCCGGAACATGTATGAGTCCTATGATCGGTTTAGCATCCTCAATCAAAGCCAGGTTAATTGTAAACTGATCGTTCCGTTTTATGAACTCTTTGGTACCGTCGAGTGGGTCGAGACACCAATAGCGTCGCCACTCCTTTCGGCTTTCAAAATCAATCTGTGTGGACTCCTCTGACATTACGGGTATAGAAGCATCCAATCGAAAAAGTTGCTCGATCAAGAAATCATTTGAACGTTTATCGGCCTCAGTTAGCGGCGAATTGTCTGCCTTCCACTCAACCGCCGCCTCATCGGTGTTTCGATACACATCCATAATAAGCGTTCCGGCCGTTTGCAAGAGCTTTATGAGTTGTGGTATCGAATCTTTCATAGGACCTTGAGATTGTGAGAGCCATTTCCTGTCAATTGCAGACCGGCTTCCAAATCCATCCGCAAGTAACGTAATAAAGCACGATAATCCCCAACGCTCGTGTAGAAGCAAAATCCTGCTATTTTTACGGCCTATTCAAAATTTTATCATGAGAGAGATTCAGTTCAGAGAAGCTATATGTGAAGCCATGACAGAAGAAATGCGCCGCGATGAGTCGGTATTTCTGTTGGGAGAAGAAGTAGCGGAATATAACGGTGCTTACAAGGCGTCGAAGGGAATGCTCGATGAATTCGGTGCAAAACGAGTTATAGACACACCCATTGCTGAGCTTGGATTCTCAGGTATTGCTGTGGGTGCAGCCATGAATGGTTTGCGCCCCATTGTTGAATTCATGACCTGGAACTTTGCAATTCTTGCAGCCGATCAAATCATCAACTCAGCTGCGAAAATGCTTCAAATGAGCGGTGGCCAATACAATGTTCCAATTGTATTTCGCGGCCCCAATGGCACGGCAGGTCAATTGGCGGCAACACACTCGCAAAGCTTCGAGTCGATGTATGCGCACATCCCCGGATTGAAAGTAATTACACCTTCAAATCCTTATGATGCAAAAGGGTTGCTGAAAGCAGCTATTCGCGACAACGATCCGGTAGTTTTCTTCGAGAGTGAAAAAATGTATGGCGACAAAGGTTTGGTACCGGATGGTGAATACATCTTACCAATTGGTGTTGCCGACATTAAAAAAGAAGGAACAGACGTAACACTCGTTTCCTTCGGTAAGATTATGAAAACGGCGTTGGCTGCTGCTGCCGAACTGGAAAAAGAAGGCATCAGCATGGAGGTTATTGACTTGCGAACCATCCGTCCGCTCGACATCGACACCATCGTTCAATCCGTTAAGAAAACGAACCGACTCATTATTCTGGAAGAATCGTGGCCTGTGGCTAGCATCTCAACTGAAATTGCATACCGTGTGCAGCGCCATGCATTCGACTTCCTCGATGCACCTATTCGCCGACTCACGCAAAGCGATACCCCTTTTGCTTTCGCAACAACGCTCATCGACGCAGCATTGCCTCAAATTGAGGATGTTGTAAGAACAGCAAAAGAAGTTTTGTATCGTTAATACAACATTGAAAAAAAGGAAAGCCGCTCATGAGCGGCTTTTCTTTTTTATGGTCTGTATGTTATCGTCGAATGACTCGCTCTACTTTGCGTCCGCGGCTGGTTTGAACATCCAGCAGATACGTGCCTGCAATGAGCGGCAAACGCACCTGTGCGCGCGAAGAATTGGGCCCAATGGTTTCTACAAGCTTACCATCGAGGCTATAGACCTTGATGAATTGTATAGCATCGTTTCCGGCATTCACCATTACAAATCCATTCGAGGTAGGGTTGGGTGAAACAGAGAACAAGCGTGATTTCTCGAGCACATTTGTTATCGTGGAGTTGACTGTTTGGCTTGCCATTTCCACTGGGTCGGGACCTTCCTGCCAATACATTTCCTCAAATGAATTGATCAGCGGGTGGTCCATTGCAAACATTTCCTCATTCCATTTGGGAGGCAACGACTGATACCAGAAACGCGCGGTCACCGTGACGTTTCCGCTTACTCCCTGCAGCGGAATGTGGTAGTGAACATCGTCGGTGCCTGAACCTTCTAAACCATTGACAGCATTAAAATTCGGATCAAAAGCAGCTGCTCCTACCACCATCGTCGTGTCATATGCTGCATGGGTTGTGCTGAAGCCCGTTGGTACCAGTCGATTGTCTTTAATCATATGGTGAGCGCGCTCTAGAACGGTCGTAACGTTGCCCATTACGTCGCCCATAACCATTTCATAGATCTGCACCTCATTTACGTCATCCGTAATCACATCGTAGTGAGGTTCCCAGGTTGGGTCTTGTCCTTGCACTTCGAAATCGGGATTTATTCGACCTGAGTGAAACACCTCGTTGCCATCTTCATCCGTCATAATGAATTCGACAAACGCTCTCCTTGCCGGATAACCGCTCGGCATCTTGTGGCCCGCTTTATTTGTGAGACGCACTGTGTAGCGCGCTGTATCCGAGTCGATAACTCCGGGAATGATTTCGATGTCCGCAGTGTGGTTTTGCAAATTATCAAGCGTACGATCAATTACTGTTTGGAAGTGTTGCTCATTCGCGGTGATTCCCAGTTCATCGATTCGATTTTTCATGAGCTCAAGCATGAAACTGTTTCCCCCCACCAGCCAGTGCTGTGCAAAGGGCTCTCTTCCCGGCAGCCAGTCGTAACCGGATGCAACGATAATAGGTTCTTCTGTTTTCGGCATGTGGCAGCCCTGGCATTCAATTGCATTAAAGTCTTGAGAATTGTATGAGCTGTTGAGCCACTCGTGATAGGTAGCTTGCTCAATAAAAGTGGTACCTGTTGCATTGCCCTGGAGATCCGCTGTATTCGTAATCAGCGAGTGGCACCCTGCGCAAGACTCAGACTTCGATGCTTTGGGATGAGCCACAGGTGCTACACCAACGAAGTTAGCCATAATAAAGTCCTGCATTGGCAACCCGTTTTTAGGAATATCGAAAACGGGGCCCCAGATAGTATCCGGGTTGTAATGCAACTCCCCGGAGAAGAAGAGGCCGGTTGTTTCAATTTGTTGCGCGTGACAAGCCATACAGCTCACACCGTCGAGGGCCAATGAGTCAGCGTCGAGCATTTCGGTGGTGTAAAACTCTACACCGTCGTGGGCAGCCTCAAATCTTCCCATGGGAGCATGGCAAGAAGTACATTTATTAGTAAGCTCACCGGCATGCCCAGGATTTACAAGCGTTTCATGAGCCAACTTGGCTCGCCACATGGGATCTTTAGCCGAATTGGCCATCATGGTAGCCCTCCAGTTTTCTGCGGGACCCACATTCACTCCGTTTCCATCTACCAATGCCAGCGGCGGATTGGCAATATCCATGTCCACTCCATGACATCCGGCGCATCGGCCGGAGCCCATGAACATATCAGAACTTCCGGTGGGCAAATCACCCAACAAGTTTTTGTACGCCCC
>CALQJP020000197.1 GCA_943330925.2 Chryseobacterium gleum | reverse complement strand
CGCGGCGACGTGAATAGCATTGTAATGGGCAACCGAGTGAATGTGCAAGACGGCGCAGTAATTCACTGCACGTATCAAAAGGCAGCCACTACCATTGGGAATAATGTTTCCATTGGGCACAATGCACTCGTGCATGGCTGCACGGTGCACGACAATGTGTTGATAGGCATGGGCAGCATCGTGATGGACAATTGCGTTATTGAAAGCAACAGCATCATTGCTGCCGGCGCGGTGCTATTGGAGGGAACGCACGTGGAAAGCTGGAGTGTTTATGCGGGCGTACCGGCAAAAAAAGTGAAGGAATTGAGCAAAGAGTTGTTTGAGGGCGAGGTGCAACGCATAGCCAACAACTACGTGATGTACGCCTCGTGGTTCAAATAGTCATAGTCGCTTACGAACGATATCTTCAAGTAAATCTATCCAGTCGTCACCATCATTTAAGCTGGGCACCAGCTGAACTTTTTCACCGCCGTGTTCTTCGAAAAGCTCTTGATATTCTTCGCCGATTTCGATGGTTGTTTCCAAACAGTCGGCTACAAATGCCGGAGAGAAAACGAGCAATTTCTTTGCGCCTTTTTTCGCAAGCTCTTCAATGACTTTGTCGCTGAATGGCTCAATCCACCCCCCTCCTAAGCGCGATTGAAAGGCAACGGTATAATGCGACTGGTCAATTCCACAGCGCGCTGCAATTTCGCGGCTGGTAGCGTAGCAAGTAGCTTTGTAGCACAGTTTGTTTTCATCGTTGATTTCGTGTTCGCACGAGTGGTTTTTACAGGCTCGGTCTTCGTACACTTTGTCGACCTGTCTTTCCGGAAGCCCGTGATAACTGAAAATGACATGATCGTACGAGGCGATATCGAATTGTTTTGCTCGATTGGCGAACGCTTGCAGGTAAAGAGGATGATCCCAGAATTGATTCACGAACTGTATTTCAGGAAACACCCAGAGATCGCGCATGATGCGCATGCATTTATCGATAACCGACCCGGTGCTTGCTGATGCGTAGTGCGGAAACAATGGAATAACGATGATTTTATCGGGATTCCATTTTACAATGCTTGAAAGAGCAGACTCGATTGAAGGGTTTTTATAGCGCATGGCTAAGAAAACCTTTGTTTCGTTGCTGTCGTTTTTGAAGCGATCCTGCAGTTTATGCTGAGCTTGTTTCCCGTAGTAAATGAGCGGCGAGCCTTCGGGAGTCCATAATTCCTTATAAACCTTAGCGCTTTTGCGATGTCGGAATGGGACTATGATACCGTTGACCAGTATTTTTCTACCAAGCCAATTGACGTCAATGACGCGCGGGTCGTTGAGGAACTCCGTTAGATAAGAGGCTACGTCAGAGGGCTTTGGGCTATCAGGTGAACCGAGGTTGACCAGGAGTATAGCGGTTTTCTTTGGGGCTGGCATGGTTCAATAACAAGCGAACAATCGAAATCGTTCGGGTTTAATACAGTTTGGCTGCATCGGTTCGAATGAAGCGGTTTACGGCATAAACCGTGGCAACGCTGCTTAGGAAAAGCCCGATGAGCAATACGCCTCCAATCAACACGAGTAGGCGTTGTTTTTCCTGAAGAATGTTTATCAGGTCTTGCAGGTCGGCACGAAACGCATATAGGAGCATGAACAAGGTGGCCAGCGCAAACATGGACGCCAAAAACCCGAACCACAATCCACGGCGTAAAAAGGGCTTTTGAATAAACCAATGTGTGGCACCAACGAGTTGCATGCTTTTGATGAGAAAGCGTTGCGAGAAGATAGCCAGCTGAATGGTATTCACGATGAGCACAATGGCGATGATAAGCAACACCACACCAATGAGTGAGATGGCCAGGCTCCATTTACTGAGGTTAGCGTTCATCTGGCGCAGCAGGTCATGCTGGAACACAACCTCGTTGACGGCAGTGTTTTTCTCGAGCTCTCGCACGATGCTTGCGAGCTTTTCTTCTTCGCTGAATTCAGGTTTGACGTGAATATCGATAGAAGCCGGTAAGGGGTTGTAGCCAAGGAAGTCGACGAACTCTTCGCCGAGCTCTTCCTTCATCATTGCGGCGGCTTCTTCTTTCGAAAGATAGGAGGCTTCGGCAGTGTAGGGCTCGCCTTCGATATGCTTCTTAAGCAACTGCACATCTTGCTCTTCCACGTCGTCGGCAATCATGAGCTGCACAACTACCTGGCCCCTGTAGTGGCCGGTTACGGCGCTTCCCAGTAAAGAAACCATTAGTAATACACCCACAAGAACGAGCACCAGCGTGATACCGATAATAGTCGATATGGAAGAGATGGTATTGGCGGAGGTTTTAAACGGCGACCTTTTCATTTGGAACGAAATAAAACACCAAAACCCAATGAATAGTGATTCAAACGTTTTCTTGTGAACAACGCGCTATGGAATCATTCCACCGATACTACAGAGCCTTCGAAGAGCAGGTCTTCACCGGCCAGCGGATGGTTGAAGTCGAGCACGATGGAGTTGAGTTTCACTTCGCAAACAACACCTTCAATGATATCGCCCTCCGGGCTTTCAAGCGGAATAATCTCTCCTTCCTGGAATATCTCCTCATCGAGCTCACCATCTTCCAGAAACATGCTTTTCGGGTATTCAATGAACAGACCTTCCTGTTCTTCTCCATAGGCGTCTGCGCATGCGATAGAGATGGTGAATGCATCGCCGGCAGAAAGTCCGGAGAGTGCCTCTTCAAACTTGGGCAACATGCTGTCTTGACCGAAGACAAAACGCATGGGGTCGTCTTGACGGGTTTCTTCTATAAGTTCTTTTTCGTCGCCAACAACAAACAGCGTGTAGTGAACAGCGACTTCTTTTCCAGGGGCAATTTTCATGGCTGCAAGTTGCCGCTTTTTTAGTGGATGAACCAAATTTTATAGGAGGAATATTCCATAGTGGAATACAGGTGATTTCAGCGCGTCATTACCTTGCGAAAAAATAAGGCACATGAGAGTTTTCAAAAGAGTAATCGTTGGTGTGGTTGCACTCATTTTATTGGCCTGTATCGGGCTATGGGCCACCGATAACGAGCATGTGCTGTATGGAATTCGAAAAACGTATTTGATAGGTAAGAAAAATCCGGATATCGACGACAGGCCCTATTTCGATGTTCGAAAAGTGAAGGCAGAATCGCCTCGGCCAACTTTGTTATCGGCATCTTATAACACGATGGATTTACTACCCGATGAAAAGGCCTGGAGCGACTCGATGGGCACAACGGCTTGGTTGGTTTACCGACATGATTCGTTGATTTACGAAGGGTATAATGAAGGCGATGCAAGCACGCTCAGTAATTCATTCTCTATGGCCAAAAGCATTACCTCTGTATTGATTGGTAAGGCAGTGGAAGAAGGTTTTATTGAGAGCATTGATGATCGCGTTGGAGAGTATTTGGACCATTACAACTCGGGCATGGATACGCTGCTAACGATTCGCCATTTGCTTGAAATGACCAGCGGAATACCCTTTGGAGAGAGTTACAGCAGCCCGCTCGGCTACATGGCTAAATCGTACTACGGCAAGAATTTAACTGCTGCCACACTGGATTATCATGTGCAGAAAAAACCCGGAACGTTTTGGGCGTATGAGGGAGGCAATACGGTTTTGCTTGGAATGATCTTGAAAAAGGCCACCGGGATGAGTGTTTCAGATTATTGTTCTTCGCGGCTGTGGGGCGCGATAGGTGCTGAGCAAGACGCGTTCTGGAACCTCGATCATGCTGAGGGTATTGAGAAGACGTTCAGCGGATTTTATGCAACCGCCCGCGATTTTGCGCGGTTGGGGCTCTTGTTTATGCACGACGGAATCATGAATGGAGACACGGTGATTTCGCCTGAGTGGGTTCGCCAATCGCTTCGGTCGCATGGTGTGCCCGATGAAGATGCGGAGCCTTGCAACTGGTATGGATGGCAGTGGTGGATTGGAGAGCACGAAGGACACCCGTTTTTTGCATGCCGTGGGTTGCGGGGTCAGTATGTGGTGGGAATACCCGACCTCGACCTTGTAATGGTTCGATTGGGACACCGCCAAAGCAAGGAGCGCATAGAACACATGCCAACAGATTTATTTCGATACATTGAAACGACGATTCGATTGTCGTCGGTGAACGCATAGACTACATATGAAGAAAGACCTGGAAATAGAAGAAGTGAGCGGTGTATACATCGCTTTTTTGCCCAACCGTGACCATTGGTCCGTGCATGTGATCAATAACCGCAAAGAACCATTGGAAACAGTGATTGTGAATGCCTCGGGAGAGGGCAAGTTGGAGGGCAAGGATAAGCAAACCGCAACGTTGCGGTTTTTACTGAACGATATACCTGCCGAGAGCGTGAAGCAGTTTGAGCTTCTTATGCCTGAGTCGTTGAACCTGAGCCATCGATACTGGGTTAGCTATTACATCGGTAATCGAATATTCGACAAGAAATTTGTTTACAAGCCGGGGATGTATGACGAAGACTTGCAGGATTTGCCTGTATTTGATTCGCCCGGCATATTACTCACCTAAAAATTCGTACAGCATGCTAGACCAATTGCGCCTTGAAGACATTTTGTTTTTGGATATTGAAACAGTGCCGCAGGAGCGCGGTTTCGAAAATATGGACGATGAACTGAAGCAGCTTTGGACGGATAAAAGCCGTTACTCGCGTGAAAAGCACGGAACGACCGTTGAGGAGAGCTATGGCGAGGCGGGCATTTATGCAGAGTTTGGAAAGATTGTGTGCATCAGTGTCGGTTATTTTTCAACCCGCTTGAACGAACGTGTGCTCCGAGTAACCTCGTTTTATGGCCACGATGAACACAAGTTGCTTGCTGATTTTTCGGAGCTGCTGGAAACGCGCACGAATCATCCATTTCGTTTGCTGTGCGCACACAACGGGAAGGAGTTTGACTTTCCTTATTTGTGCAGGCGCATGCTCATTCATCGCATCAAACTTCCTGTTATGCTCGATATAGCAGGCAAGAAGCCTTGGGAGATAGGGCATTTGGATACGATGGAACTTTGGAAGTTTGGTGACTACAAGCACTATACTTCTATAAAGGTGCTTGCAAAAATTTTCGG
>CALQJP020000196.1 GCA_943330925.2 Chryseobacterium gleum | reverse complement strand
ATACAGGCCGGTGTCAACGCCAAGCTGGGCAAAGCGGCTGAAAGTCCACTGCACGCAGTATTCATTTCTTTCCTGGTAGGTGCTGCGGCTATGCTTATCTATGTTCTGCTCAGTAAGCAGTCGATATCCTGGAGCGGACTCAGAGCGGCTCCTGCCTATGCATGGGTAGGAGGAATGCTTGGCGCGTTTTACGTAACGGTAGTGATTTTGGCTTTTCCGCACCTCGGGCCTGGTCTCACCTTTGGCCTCATCGTGGCTGGTCAGATGCTTTTTTCTGTGGTGCTCGAGCATTTCAATATTCTCGTGGCACAGCCGCATCCGATGACCTGGCAACGCTTGGGGGGCGTACTATTGGTTATCGTTGGCGCTATTATAATTCGCAAATACTGAATGCATGAGAAAAGCAGTTGTTATTACTCTGTTACTATCCGTGCATTCACTTGCGGGTTATGGTCAGATGGAAAACATTCAACTCAACGAGTATACTACTGCCAATAAACTGTACGCGGGTTTTTACTCGAAGCTTCAGGTTCCGATTGATAGTTTACGCACAAGTGCCAACGCCTCGGTGCGCCTGGGCGCTCTCATCACGCAGCGTTTCACCGACGTGTTTTTACTCGAAGCGCAGGCGGTTGTGCAATTCAATAGCGATAAAACAATCAACGCCTTGCCTGCGTTTGAATTCATCACGAAGTTCAGCGACAAGCTGCAGTTGCGCGCAGGTGTGCTGGTAACACCAACGACCACCGTGCGCCCCAACCCGGTGACATGGCAGCAGCAAAGTGAAACCTATGCACAGTCGCGCATCATTGGCAGTAAGCCGGGAGTCATGTTGCGCTATGCGCCCACGAAGGATTTGTTTCTCGCTTATGCTTTTCATAATCATGCGGGCGAATGGGCAAACCACCTGCGCATCGATTACAAGAAACTACGTGCGGCGGGGTATGTGCGCCTCGATGGTCAGTATTTCGCGGCGATGAAGTATATCAATGAGCGTTTCGATTTGTGCGCCAATTATTCATCTGAACAGAAGGAGGCAGCAAGCTCTTTGTTCGTCAATCTTACCAAACGGTATACGCTTTATTGTGATGCGAATTATCGGGTCAATCTGGAAAAGAATGAAGTGTTGAAAGTTGGTGCGCGCAGTTACTTCGATGGCGCAGAGAAACACCTGCGTGGCTTCTTTGCGGTTGAATACGATGCACGCATGCGTATGATTGGTGGACAAGTGATGCTGAGTGTGTTTTAAGAATGTCAGAATTCCGCCGGTACTTCCACTGCAATCATCTTCCCGCTCACCGGATGCTTGAACTCTATGCGCTCGGCATGCAAGTGCAAACGTGTTGAATGTTGTCCATACAAATCATCGCCTACAATGGGGTGCTGCAATCCGAGCGAATGCGCTGCATGCACGCGCAGTTGATGCGTGCGTCCCGTAACCGGAAAGAAGTAGACCTTGGTGCGACCATCTTTGCGCTCAATCACCTTCCAGCGTGTTTGTGCAGGCTTTCCATGCTCGTAGCAAACCACCTGTCGCGGCCTGTCGTCCAGGTCCACTCGCAAAGGCAGATCAATCCAGCCTGCGTTCTCTGTGATGATGCCTTCCAACAGTGCTATGTAACGTTTCTTGACTTCACGCTCCGCGAATTGACGTTGCAACTCTTTGTAGATGTCCATGGTTTTGGCCGCTATGAGCAGTCCGGAAGTCGACATGTCTAGTCGGTGAACGACCATCAGCTCGGGGGCTTCGGGATAGAGTGCTTGCAATCGCGTGAGCACCGAGTCTTCGATTTGTTTTCCGGGAACGGAAAGAAATTCGTGCGGCTTGTTGATGATTACGATGTGCTCGTCTTCCCAAACAATCGCCAGGTCTTTTCCTTCTGCGGGGTTTTTCAGCATGGGGTTTTCGTCCATGTCCATGCCCCGCAGCATATGCCCCAGAATGGGTTCGCATTTGCCTTTGCAGGCAGGGTAGTAGTGCCCGTGAATGCGCACCTCGGTTTTGGGCGATTGTCCCCACCAAAACTCGGCAAGAGCAATGGGTTCGAGGTGATTTAAAAAAGCATATTGCAGCAATTTCGGTGCGGCGCATTCACCAGCGCCTGCCGTGGGCCTGCCTTCCGGTGTGTATTTGAAGATGTCGCCTACACTTCTTTTTTCGAGTGCTTTGTTCACGAAGTAGAATTGGTCGAAAATGGCGTCTTGCAAGGCCGCCGAACGATTCTTTCGTTCTTCTTTCAATGCATCAATTTCCGTTTGAAGAATGGCAACGTTGCTTTTTAAACGTTCTACCTCAGCAGCCCAATGCTTGCGCAGCTGTTTCAACGTGTAGTGATCGTTGATGCTCTCGTTGTTGAGTTTCAGGATCTGCTCCTGGAGTTCGCTGCCCGTGAAGTTCACCTCAACTTCGTTTCGTTTGGAATGGCGCGCTTCTTTCTGTTGCTTGTTGTGTAGCACACAGGCCGCTAATTCCGCCTCCGATTGTTGCACGGCATCTTCCAGTTGTTGTTTTGAAGCAAGATAGTTGGGCCGCTTTTCCAATGCGTAAATACGCTCATTTATCTCGGTGATAATGGCTTCGCCTTTTCGGAAAAAGCCTTCTTCAACAAGAATGTCAAAAACGGGCGGAACAAATTTTTCATGCAGGTTTTGACCGGCCAGTCGGCCCGATACCGCGCACAGATAGCCTATATCGCCCGAATGGTTCTTCACCACCAACACGCCAAACATCTTCCCGATAATCAGTCCGTCTTTACCCTGCTCCATGCCGAAGTCGTGCTCCCAGTCGGTTTGCGTTTGCAGGTAATCCTGCAGTTCCTTGGCCGCAATCAGCGCGAGTTCGTGTGGCACATAATGGAACGGGAAGTTAAACCGCTCGGGCAGCGCAATACCTTCAACATCCGATTGAAAAGATTGGAAGTATTCGGGAAGGTGTTGAAGGCGTTCAGACACGATGTGTGCTATTGGTCGGCAAAGATAGGAGGGGAGTAATGTGTCGGCAATGAACGTTGTTGCTGGGCTGCACTAAACACCTCCCAGCAAATCGCTCATCCCGAACACACCTTTTTTATCGTGCATATACTCAGCAGCCTTCACTGCTCCCAAGGCAAATCCCTTGCGGTTGTAGGCTTGGTGCACGAGTTGAATCTCATCAACAGCCGATGAGTAACGAACGATGTGCGTGCCGGGTACTTCTCCTTCACGGCGCGAAACGATGCCCAGTTGGTGAACGTCTTCGGTCGATTCGTTGATCCACCCTTGGCGACTCGGATAGTTTTCCAAAATACCTTCTGCGAGTGTGATAGCTGTGCCACTCGGGGCATCGCGCTTGGCCGTGTGGTGTATCTCTTCCATCGAAGGAGTGTATTCTTCGAAGTCGCTCATGATGCGCGCGAGCTCTTTGTTCACCTTGAACAGGATGTTCACGCCTATGGAGAAGTTCGACGCGGTGAAAAGCCCACCGTTCATGCTTGCGCAAGCTTCACGCACTTCGGGCATGCGCGTGTACCAGCCCGTTGTTCCGACTATTACCGGCACGCCGGCCTCAAAACATTTCAGAATATTGTCGACGGCAGAGTGGGGCTCGGTAAACTCAATGGCTACATCGGTGCCTGCGAGGTCTGCTGCCTTGAAGGGCGTGCTGCGTGTCGAGCGAAGCGTAATGGTATGCCCGCGTTGAAGCAAGATCTGTTCGATTTCCTTGCCCATCTTGCCGTAGCCTATCAATGCAATGTTCATAGTATTCAGAATTGAAGAGTGAGTCCTAAGCCGTGGTGCCTGCTGCCTGCCACAAAGTAGGAGGGATGCCAGCGCAGCGAAAGGTCGTTGCTGATGTCGTAGTAAAAAAGATGCGCATCCACGTTGGCGTCGATGGCCTGTAGCACGTACACACCGAGCAAGCTCATATAGCTGATGTCCATGAACTTACTGTAATAGTCCATGTCATCTTTCAGATCAAGCGTATTATCGCTTTCCGTTGCAATGGTGAGCGGATCATCGTCGGCTGCGGCGATGTACTGGCTTTTAAAGTACTTGTAATTGCGTGTGTTGAAGTCAATAAAGGCGACACAGGTGCCCACCCCGGCCCAAACCACGGGTACTTTCCAATATTTGCGAAAGAAAGTGCCTTCCTTGGCCATGCCGTTGTAGATCTGTCCGGCGCCCGGCAAGGTCAGAGCCAGCATCGTGGCTTTGAAGGGTGAATGAGGTTGCAATTGCCAGCGTGCTGAAAATTTCCTCCTGAAATCGCTCTTAAACTGCAGCGTGTCGGATGTGACACGGGCACTGTCGGCAGACTGTGCGAGCGAGTCTGCTGCATTCAATAGGAGTAAGAATATGATAAGTCCGATGCGCATTGAGTTGACAAAGAAAATCGAACAGACCCAATATACCCCTACGATTAAAATTTATTCCCAATAAAAGTTCCGAATTACCTTTGCGACCCCGAGTCAATGAACCCTCGGGGAATGCGTTCTTTTATCAATCTTAAAAATCAACAAAATGTCACAAAACATTTCGGCAACCGACACTTACAGCAATGAACTGAAGGTGTACGTGAACCAAGAGAAAGCGGCGGTCGACCTCCTCAATTCGGTAGGTAAGCTGCTGTTCGACAAGAGCATCGAGCTCGTGTTGTTTCGCAACCACATGGTGGATATCAGCGCCACCGAAATCATGGGCCTGCACAAGTATGCAGCCGAAGTGGTTGGCAAACCCATTTCTATTTTCGACACGGCCGATTTGGCGCGTGGACTGTATGAGATGGAATTGGCTCCGGCTAAGATCGACATCGGCAAACTGGCCAGCGAATGGCTCGCAGAGCGTGATCATTTCAAAAATCAAAGTGAATTTTTATCGGAGAAGCTCCGCAACTTTATGCAAGAGGAAGGGGCCGACATGGAGCCACGCGACGTGGTGTTGTTTGGCTTTGGTCGAATTGGCCGCTTGGCTGCACGCGAGCTCGTGAAGCAGGCGGGTAAGGGCCAGCAGTTGCGTTTGCGTGCTATCGTAACGCGTGAAGACGACGACTTGAGCATCAAGAAACGCGCGGCATTGTTTGAAAACGATTCGGTACACGGACGTTTCAAGGGCACGGTCGATGTGGATTATGAAAACAAGTGCATGATT
>CALQJP020000195.1 GCA_943330925.2 Chryseobacterium gleum | reverse complement strand
GAATTGAATATCCATTCGTGGTTGATGCTCCTGATAACGTAAGCGGAAGCGTATTTGGTTTGGTAGGTTTCCCTGCTAACACTACTTACAGTGCTTTCTACCTTCTTACAGACGGAACAGTTAGTCCAGTGTTTGACTTCGTAATGGGTGATTGCTCACAGGATGCATTGATTTGCGACTGTGCAGGTATTGCGCACACCATTGGTGTTCTTTCTTGGTTGGGTGACACTTTCGCTGATGATGCTTCCTACAACTGGGTAGGTCAGCCGGTAGACTTCAACTGTGCTACATGGGGTTACGACTGCGGCGACATCGCTGGTGCTCCTGCAGAAGATCCATATGGAGTTTGCGATGGCAACTTGCCTCCAAACAACGGTTGTGCTCCGGATGATGTATTCGGTTGCACCGATCCATTGGCGAACAACTTCAACGTGGATGCAACAGTGAACGATGGTTCTTGCACCTACGATGTGTTGGGTTGCACGGATCCATTGGCAAACAACTACAATCCTGCAGCTAACGTTGACGATGGCTCTTGTACCTACGGTGCTTGCTCTAATTTGGTTCTCACTGCCGAGCAGACTCCTTGCACACAAGATGCTAATGGAGCCTTGAATCCGGGTATTGAGTTTACCTTCACCCTGGATGGTGGTTGCGTAATCGATTCGATTGTTATTGCTCTCGATGGCACTGTATATCCTTTCGCGGTTACTGCACCTGATAACGTAAGCGGAAGCACGTTCCCATTGGAAGGCTTCCCTGCAAACTCTGCGTTCACTGCATACTACGTTCTTGTTGACGGAACAGTGAGTGAGGTATTTGACTTCTCAGTGGGTGATTGCTCACAAGATGCAATCATTTGCGACTGTGATCAAAACCAACACACTATTGGTGTATTGAGCTGGATTGGCGACACGTTTGCCGATGATGGTGCATACACTTGGGGTGGTGTTACAGTAAACTTCAACTGTGCTACATGGGGTTACGACTGTGGTGATATCGCAGGAGCTCCTGCAGAAGATCCATACGGTGTTTGCGACGGCAACTTGCCTCCTGACAACGGTTGTGGAATCATTGCAGTTGAAGAGATTACTTCTATGAACATTGAAGCGTATCCGAACCCAACTTCAGGCATGATCACTTTGGTGAACCGTGGCGAAGGTGGTAACAAGCAGATCCGTGTGTTTGACCAAACCGGTAAACTCCAGTTTGCTGAGCAACGCACAATGACTGCGGGTTCTTCAGAAATGTTCAACTTGTCTGCCCTTGCAGCCGGCACATACCATGTGCAGGTTGTAGGTAACAGCGGTGTATCTAACATTACTGTAATCGTTCAGAAATAAGCGAGAACAGCAAGCATAAAAAAAGCCCTCCCGGTATTGGGAGGGCTTTTTTTTATACCTTAAAACGTTTTCGAAAAGCTGGAACTTTTCAGTTAACCAAAACAACCATCTAAAAATTACCAATTAATTACTTGTTGGGTAGACGCGGATGGGGGAGGGGAGGTTGCATGATGGGGACCGGGGACTGAGGACTGGAGAATGGGTACTGGGTACTGAGGACTAGGTACTAGGTACGAAGGACGAAGTACTAGGTGACGGTGCTGTCCCCGTCCTTCGTCCTTCGTACTTTGTCCTTCGTACTTTGTACTTCTAAAGAACTCCCCTATATTTGCGCCCGCATTTGGGGGTATAGCTCAGCTGGCTAGAGCGCTTGCATGGCATGCAAGAGGTCATCGGTTCGAATCCGATTATCTCCACTTTTTGAATCCTGAACCTGTTGATTTTCAATAAGTTCGGGATTTTTTCTTTTAATTAAGCCCACCAAAAGCCCACAATTTGGTCGTTTTTTTCGGGGTAGCGAAAATTTTTCGTTCCATGTGGGGTGAAAATCGGGTGAGTTTGGACCACTCTGCGTCTTTGGTTTTTCTTCGTTGACTTGACCGAATTGAAAGTGTTCGAATTTGTTCTTTCAGTTGATGGTGTAACTCAATCTGTTTCTGAATCAAATTGGAAGTAGGAGTCCTGATCAAACGATTCAGTATGCCATTCCCATTGCCGAGTGTCAGAATTGAAGAGTGCGATTTCTTTGGCACCCTCAAACTGCAAACCGGAGCATTCGAAGTCCAACGATCCTATAACGGTGCTGTTTACATGCACTGTAATGAAGTTTTCATCTGATTTTTTATTCAGCAATACACTTTTACCGGATTGGGCAGATCCTAGCTTCAGTTGGCTGTAATCTGAACAGATTATGGTTTGCTGAAAAAGTTTTGCTGTAAGCCAATAACCTGATGCGCCATTCCAACTTCCGGTTGTTGTTTTAAAGGTCCCGGTAAACTTGAGGTATGACTCTCGGTCTTTGAAAAATGTTTTAGACCATTCCGTGTATTGAATATTTAAAATGAGGTTTTTCTCCTCAATGGAATAGGCGCCCACAAGCCAGTCGTACTCATCAGTAAGGGCTTCAGCAAAATGTATTTGGCGTTTTAGCACGTTTATCATGAGTCTTCGAAGAAAGTGAAAAAGTGGTTGTTCTACAAAACTGAAATGTGTGTTTGGCCTTACCAGCGTTTTTTCGATTGATTTTAAAACGGCGGATTGTTCATTCCCAATAGCGCGTAACCAGTGCCGAAACTCATCCTGGCATCAGCCTAGGTTTGGTAAATTGTTGAATGGTAAGAAACTGTTGTCTGGTTACGCACGGATACCCTTCGCTAAAACCGCGCGATGGAATAGTTCCATCTTTTCTTTTCGTAAGACCAATCTCCAGTTTGCCACATACGCTGCATTTTTCAACCCCAAATAAGTAGTTCGCTCTTTTTTGTTTGAAGCATGGTTTACAGAGAAGCTAGTTCAAACAAAAAAAGGCAAGAAAACCCGATGTGCAAATTTTGCACATGCCACTCAACATGTTGTAATTAAATGCAAACCATGAAACAATTGATCATGAGTATTCTCAATCGAAATAACCCATGAGCACAGAACAAAACAACGCCTTGTGGCTGCAGCAGAAGCAGCAATCACCCTGAGATTCTAGTGTGATGAATCAATGAGTCTCTTAACACGGATTTAAACACTCTTCTTCTCCCAATATTTTTTCTCAGCCAGCAATCCGGCCAGTTTGGCTTCCCACTCGGCGCGTTGCATATCCGGATCTTTCGGCAACCGATGTTTCAGTCGGCGCACGTGCAACTTGCACCAGTCGTGCTCAACACTTTTGGACTCAAACTGATTGCTCAGATAACTTACATACACCAGTGCATCTTCGGTTTGCTTCAACCGACTCAATGCCGACTGGAGGTCATTGATTTTCTTAGTGAATACCGCAACTTTTCGCTGAGCAAAAGTTGGTGACGAATTGGATTGAAGCTGTCGGTTAACCGGCGAAGCTGAAGGTTCGCCGGCTTTAAATGCGGCGTCTTTTATCGCAAACGCAGCCACTTTCTCCAACATTCTTCCGGTCAACGGCCGCTGACCGGTGGAGAGCTTGAACAAATAGTTTCTGCTCACACCAAACAATTCTACCATCTCCGATGGTTTGGCAGCCAGTTTCAAAGCCAATTGCGGAATAAAGCGCTGTGAAGGAATTTTTTTCATCGTGTAAACAATCTATAAAAAAAATTATTTTGTTTACAGAATCTGTAAACATTTCAAAAATAATAAGGATTTGTTTACATACTTGTATTCATTTCGAAAATAAAATTTAATTGTGTACACGATTTTCATGCATGCGATCAACGGAAGGAAAGAGCAATGCCTGAAATAAAATGTATTTGGCAAGACCAAATCGACACCTTGAATTTTTCAGTGGCGTTTGTAAATAGGTTACAATCCGCACTTCTACACTTGCGGCAATTGCATTAAATCCTGAGGCGGTCTGACAGTCCTAATCGATAGCCCACCGAATCAAGACTCAATTGCAAACGAAACATTCATTGATCCTTTTTTTATATGAATACGATAGAAATCTATAAAAGCCGTGACAAACAAACTCAGGTAGAGGTGCGCTTCGAAAATGAAAGTGTATGGCTGAGCCAGGCGCAAATAGCCGAACTTTTTCAGCGTGACCGAACGGTAGTTTCCAGGCACATCAACGGTGTGTTCAAGGAGAAGGAGCTGAATGAAAAGGAGGTGTGTGCAAATTTTGCACGTACCACTCAACATGGCGCCATTAAAGGGAAAACACAGGAATCAAGTACAAAATATTATAATCTCGATGTGATCATCTCTGTTGGTTATCGCGTAAAATCGAAGCAAGGCACTCAATTTCGCCAGTGGGCTACGCAGCGCTTGAAAGAGTATTTGGTAGAGGGTGTTGCCATCAACGAGAAACGGCTGGCGCAGAAAAATCAGGAAATAAAAATTTTGCACGATGGTATTCGCATCTTAAGCCGCGCCATTGAAGCCAAGGCCAACCTGGATGACACGGCTTGGCTTCTGCAGTTTAGCGAAGGCCTCAAACTGCTCGATGATTATGACCACGAGCAACTCGATAAAGCAGGTAAGCATACCAAGAAAATTACTTACCCCGCCAATGAGGAGTATATGGCCATCGTGGAGAGTATGCGCACAGAATTCAACACGGCTGTTTTCGGCAAACTCAAAGACAAAGGGTTCGATAGCGCCCTAGGTCAGATTGAACAGGCCTTTGGCAAAAAGGATATCTACCCGAGTATCGAGGAAAAGGCTGCAATGCTGCTGTACCTCATCGTAAAAAACCACGCGTTTGTAGATGGCAACTAGCGCATCGCGGCCGCGTGTTTTTTGCTGTTTCTGGAAAGAAACAAACTCCTTTTCGATACATACGGCAATGCCATAATCAGCAATGAAGCATTGGCATCACTCACCCTGTTGGTCGCCTCTAGCAAAAGCGATGAAATGGAAACCATGAAACAACTGATCATGAGTATTCTCAATCGAAATAACCCATGAGTGTTAACCGGCTTCAAAAAATCCGAAAAGCAATTATTCCACCCCTTTCATCGATAGACTGATTCTCTTGCGATCGATTTCCACTTCCAGCACTTCCCAATGGCCCAGCTTAGCGAAGCGCAACCACCGTCGAAACGCATGTTGGCATCTGCCAAAGAGTGATTCCTCTTAGAATGGTAAAAAACCACTGACAG
>CALQJP020000194.1 GCA_943330925.2 Chryseobacterium gleum | reverse complement strand
CGAATGGAACTAACCTCGCTAAACGGATACTTAACGCTATAGGCCAAATCGTTGCTTTGCAGTTTAATTACATCAAAGCCCTGTTGGACGCGCTGTGATTGTCGCGAGAAAATTATTTTGCGATCCCACCGATCTTGCAAACGCTCGAAGCTGAGGCCGTATTCAGCATTATCGAGCCCCCAGTTGGCGCGAAATCCACCCACCACTTTGTAATCCTCAAACAAATCGGAAATACCGAATTGTGTGAACCCAGATAGCCCCGGTGAAATGCTGCTTGGCGACGGGCCTGTGTAATTCTGATAAATCGGATTGAAAAAGTTGTTGCTCATTTGAGCCACGGCCTTATCGGCAGCAAAGTTGAGTCGATAATTTCGGGAGCGGGGCAACACAAATGCATTGAGCGTATCATTGAGCAACTGTTTACTCTTTCCCCCAACCTCCTGCACCCTTGCCGTCTCCTTTTCCAGCGTGTAATCGAGCCTCTCATCTTCGAACACATAGTTGTCAATGTCAATATCGCCTTTACTGATCGTATCCGCAGAAACTTTCAAAAGGTCAGTCATTCCAATAGTGAATTCATCCTTCTCGGGGCTATCACCGGTTTGCGCGCCGTCAAACACATCGGAGTTGCGGTTTCCGAATACAATCCAAGGGCGGGCCGCCTTCCTGAAACCAATGAAAAAACTTCCATCGGCCAAGTGAAACTCATAGTCGTGTATGTCGCGCTGGAAAGCACTGGCCTTCTTTGCTACAGTGAAATAGCGATAATGAATAGCGGTATCGATGGCGCTGATTGCGCTATCGACATAGGCAATCGACCTGTTACGAAATCCATTCTCGGTCGACAAAAAAGAATAGTACTTTTCGCTGTATTCAAAAGGCAGCGTTTCATGTATTTGCGGAGTAGCGGTGATGCGTTCCAGCAACTTCGAACGATTCTCCAGATCGAAAATATAGACGTCATGTTCCGAACGCATGGGCAGCAACTCATCTGCATCATTGCGAAGCGTGTCATCGGTTCGATTGGAGGTAAAAATGATGCGGCGGCCACCTTCAATAAAGGTCGGACTCACATCATCCCATCGATCGTCGGTCAGCTTTTCGAAATTGTTGCCAATAACCTGGTACAAATACAAATCGGTTTGACCGCGATTGACTGCGCTTAGAATCATTCGCTTTCCATCCGGACTGTAATGCATGGAGTTTATTTTCTCAATGAGATAAAGCTCCTTTTCGGTGTGTTTCTTTTCGGCAACCGTGTAACTGCCAATCCATGCATTGGCCCTCTTCTCAAAAATGTAAGTGAGCATCTCACCGGAAGGGTGCCACGCCAGCACGGGGAATGTCTTATCAGGAATACGTTCCATACGCGGCTCTCTCCTAAGAATGCACTTGTTCTTATTCTCCTCAACATCATACAACCAAATACGATATTGGCCTTGCTCATGAGTTACATAAGCGATGTATCGTCCGTTGGGCGATTGTGTGAAGTGAGAGTACTCGTACTTGTTTTTGTATTTCACCTGCAACTCGCCTAGCATCCGTTCACCTTTGCGATATGCCTTTACTTCATCGCGCGTTGGGTTTGGCGACAATCGTTTTTCGCCCGGCAATACTTCGCCTCTGCCGGCAGCAGCCTTTTCCTTGTAAAAGTTGAGATACTCCTGCGATAACTGGTCGAGCGGTAATCCAAGCACATATAGAAACCCACTCTCCACATTGCGGCTGGCCTGGGCCATATACAGAATATTAGGTATCACATTCTGTCCATACACCTCGGCAATAAAGTTCCAAAACGTTTGCCCGGCCAGTCGGGCATCGTCTCCTTCAAACTGATTAAAACTCTTAAACTTATTGCCACGCACAAGGTCTTTCACAAATGTGGTACTCTCGGTTGAAACTCCGGCCGCAGCATAGGCAATAATGCCCTCCTCAAACCACTTCGGAACAGTTAGCAGCGTTGAATTCTTCAGCACGTCCTTCCAGTTGCCGCCGTATACCAGCTGCGCAAAAATGACGCGAGCCAGGTTCTCACGAATTTGTTTTTCAAGCAATGCATGATCACCTTCGTAGTAGGTGAACATTTTGCTTCCAACAATTTTTGCAGCGCCACCGATATTAAACTGATCATCGCCGGTGAGGCCAAGGTTACTTTGCCGAAATTCGCTTTGATTGAGATATGACAGCACTTCAATTTTCTCGTCGATGGTGTAATCGAAAAACTGCTGCATCTCCTTCAAGTTTCGTTCGCAGGCCATGAGCGTATACTGCGCCAGGTCCTCTCCTCCGATGTAGTAATAGACCTCGAAGTTTTCCGATGGATAATAAAACCAAGTAAACTCACGGTATTGAACACGGTTCTTACCAAATTCCATATTCGTTCCCTGGTAGAACTGTGCAGACAATGGCATCGCATACAAGCATGCAAAAAGAAGCAAGAAGATGATATGGAAGAAACCCTTACTCATTCGGAGCAATAGCCGCTAAAATAGCAGTTAAACCGTATTGAAAACGTGCGACCTTTGTCATTCTTTGCAATTAGCAATCATACATTCCACGCATGAAAACACCCTTCCGTATTGCTCAGTTCACCTTCAACGCATTTTCCGAAAACACATACGTCATTGCTGATTCTGCAGGAATGGCCATCATAATAGACCCCGGCATGACCGACGCGTCCGAAGATTCCATTCTGTTTGACTACATCGCTGAGGAGCAACTTACTCCGCAATTGATTTTGAACACCCATTGCCACCTCGACCACATTCTTGGCAATAGTGCGGCTGCTGAGCGCTATGGCATCGCCATGCGTTGCCATGCGAAAGAGCTTCCGGTTATTGAGCGTGCCGCGTCTACCAGTTTGATGTTTGGCATTCCCTATCGGGCCTCTGTGCTGCCTGCTTCAACCATCGAGGAGGGGGAGACAATCACCGTTGGTGAACTCTGTTTCGAAACTCTTTTCGTTCCCGGACATGCGCCGGGGCATTTAGCCTTTGTTTGTCATGAGGAGCGCGTTGTGTTCTCGGGCGATGTTCTTTTCAAGGGAAGTGTAGGAAGGGTGGATTTACCCGGTTGCAACTCGGCTGATCTGGTGCACTCCATTCAAACGAAAATGTATGCATTGCCCGACGACTATGTGGTTTATTCGGGGCACGGGCCTCACACTACCATAGGCGAAGAAAAGCGTGAAAACTTCTTTGTGCGTCCCGATTGGGCAGGGTTATGAGCCAGACTTCCTGAGCGTAAATGCAAATGTGCTCCCTACGCCTTCCGTACTTCGCACCGAAATACTTTGGCTGTGACTGTCCACAATGTGCTTGCAAATGGCAAGACCCAAACCCGATCCACCTTCATTGCGTGAGCGACTTTTATCGACCCGATAAAATCGCTCGAACAATCGTGGCAAGTGCTCCTTAGCAATGCCCAACCCATCGTCGGCAATTTCAATGAGCACATTATCATCCATGTCGTAAAAACGAACGCGTGTTTCGCCACCCTCCTTGCCGTACACCACGCTATTCATGAGCAAGTTGATGAATACTTGTTGAACACGCTTACGGTCTGCCTCAACCCAAATAGGCTTTTCGGCAGCTTGTCCTAAACGCAACGTAACACTGCGCTCCTGAGCCTGGGTTTCGAGCATTTCTATCGTTTCCTTGGTGAGCTCCACCACATCAAAGCGGCTTAGCTCAAGCTGCATATTCCCACTTTCAATGCTTGCAATTTGATCGAGGTCTTTCAATAGATCTGTCAACCGATCACAACTTGCATTTGCCTTTTCCAAAAACTTACGGTTGAGCTGGGCATCGTCCAAATCGGTTTCAAGCAGGGTTTCGATATAGCCTTGAACATTAAACACCGGCGTTTTCAACTCATGCGCCAGATTACCGATGAATTCGCGGCGGTAATTTTCCGCGCTCCGCAATTCCTTTACCTCGCGAATTTTGTGGTCTGCCCAATCGGACACCTCCCTGTTAATTTCATTCAGGACGTCGGTGCTCATTTGAATTTTAGGCCGGGCCTCACCCTGACTTTTCATCGAGTGAATGGTTTTGTAAATGATCTTTACTTTATGGTACAAGAAACGCTCAATGAAGTAAAAAACGATACCATATGAAATGGAAAACCCTAAAGCAAGCAGAACAATAAGCGGCAAAAACGAGAACTCTCGTTCGAGCAGATAAATCAAAAGAAAGTAAGTGATGGCCAAAAGCCCTGTAATGAGCAATGCAGAGGCCAGCGCGACTTGTCGAGGTGTACGAACGGTGATGAGACTCACGGTTCAAATTTATAGCCTACTCCCTTAATTGTTTTGAAAAAATCATCACCCAGTTTTTCGCGCAATTTTCGAATGTGAACATCGATTGTTCTATCGCCAACAATTACGTCGTTTCCCCAAACGCTCGAGAGGATGTTTTCACGCGTAAACACTCTGCCGGGTTGAGAAGCAAGCAAGGCAAGTAGTTCAAATTCCTTTTTGGGCAGAGACAGTTCAACGCCGTCTTTATAAACCACATAACGCTCCTTATCGATTACTATACCGGCAAGATCACGTTTGGGTTGTTCTGTTGCAGCAGGCGCGCCACGACGAAGCAGTGCTTTCACTCTTGAAACCAGCACGCGCGGTTTGATGGGTTTCGAAATATAATCGTCGGCTCCAGCATCGAAGCCTGCTATCTGACTGTAATCTTCGTTGCGTGCCGTTAGAAATGCGATGATTGTATTTTTCAAACGGGCATCGTCTCTCAGTTCACGGCAGGTTTCCATTCCATCCATTTCGGGCATCATCACATCGAGAAGAATCAAGTCGGGGGTATGAGACCGGGCCAACTCAAGCGCCTTTCGGCCGTTGGGGGCGGTAAACACCTCAAAGCCTTCACGCTCGAGGTTGAAACCAATCATCTCCAGGATATCCGGCTCGTCGTCGACCAATAGTATTCTTTGCCTGCTCATGTGGGAAGTATTAGTGCAACTTTTTAGCGACACAAAGCACGTTCATTCAAGTTATGTCAAGGTTAATTGATTATTAATCCATGCAAAAAGAATCACCCTCACAACCGATATTCGCTGCTGCAATTCGAGGATAAAATTAAGGCATTGAAAAATTACTTTGACGGCAAAACGATTTGGGT
>CALQJP020000193.1 GCA_943330925.2 Chryseobacterium gleum | reverse complement strand
CGACCCTTCCTACGAACAGCACAAACTCGCAGGCTACACCAACACCCAATAGTTGTCCGGAATCTCTCTCCACCGTGAACCAAGGCGGAGCCACAGACAACACCTATCAGCCTTCTGCCAACGGACATTTCGGCTTCATGGCCATACATGATAATACGGCTGAGGGACGCGCAGCTGCTGAGTTTGACAGCTTCCGTTTCCGCGCATTGCCCCCCGACACCTATGTTGCTATCAATGGCTCTGTGAGTGGTTCGGTAGTTGAAAATGCTACGTTAGCCAACAACTACGCAATTGGCGTCGACATCTTTAACCCTTCCAGCACAGCAGCAACGAGTATCCAGATCACCCTCACTGGCGATGCAACACGAATAGGTGGCGGACCAAATCCTTCGACGACCTACGCTGCCAGCTATACCACGCAAACGTTGACGTGGGCTGCAGGAGCTAGCGGCACCAAATACATTTACATCGATCCATCCAACAACACCTTGTGCGATGACATCGCCAGCCTGTTGTTCCGCTTAGAAAACGTTAGTGGAGGCACAAACGCCTTCATAGGTGATGCCGATTCTCTGGACTTGTCGGTTGTAGATGATGATTCCGGTTACGAGACCTTGGTTGATCAGGATTTTAACGCTGGCAGCCTCAGTGGTTGGAAGACCAATGGAACCGCCTGGAGTGCGAATACAACTTCGCCCATTGAAGGCACGCACTCTGCCCGTCACAGCACACAAGCGGTAGCGGGTCAGTCTTCTCTAGCATATCCGATCGATGACGCGAATTTGGTTGGTATAAACACCACCTGGCGCTTCGAGGTTGCCTTTGCAAATGACGCAAGTGCCAACAACAATTTCCAGATTTTCCTCGCAGCTAACGACTCCAATTTCTATAGCACGGGTGTTGATGGTTATGCTGTTGTAATTGATCAAGGTTCATTGCCTTCTGCCGGAACCGCCGATTACATTCGCTTGTATCGCGTAACCGATGGAGCATACGCTTCTACGCCTATTGTGAACTCAACAACCGATTGGGTAGACAATGTGAATGGCGGAACACGAGTTGGAATTCAAGTTACCCTCAATGAAGCTGGAACGTGGGGCTTGAGTGTTGACAACAACGGAGGCTTCAATAGCTTGACTTCTTTGGGCACAGGTACAGATGCCTCTGGTGGAGCAATTACCTTCCCAATCGTAAAGTATTTTGGTGTTCGTTTTAAATATCTATCAGCTGCATCCGATTTGTTCCGACTCGACGATGTGTCGGTGGTGCAAGCGGGTTGCAAGCGCTTATGGTATAGCCAAGGCACTGGAAATTCGAATGCGTCTATTTGGGCCCCAACGGCAGTTGGCACGGCTCAAGCGGTAGTTTCAGGGCGCTATGACCGTTTCCAGATTCAATCGGGTCACACGGTTACGGCAACAGGCACTTGGTTGCTGAATGACATTTCGATTAACACAGGAGCAACGCTTGTTGGCGGCAGCAGCGAAATGCGTGTGCATGGCAACTGGGTCAACGAAGGAACCTTCACAGCCGGCACTTCAACGGTGGTGTTCAAGGGACAGGAAGAGCAAACAATTGGTTTTGCTGTAGGCGCATCGCAGACCACGTTCAACAATTTGACCATTGATAATGATGGCTCCAACGTGAGTCTGACACCTTCGCTCGTTTCTATAAATGGTGTTGTGTCTATACTGGAAGGCACGCTGCAAACCAATGCGAATTTGAGACTTGTTTCTAACTCGACCGGATCTGCTTCCATTGGCGAAATCAAGTCGGGCGCGGCCGTTTCAGGCAACGTTGAATTGCAACGATTCGTTCCCTCTATCCCAAACTCACAGGGTTATTGGTTCAATCTGGCTTGCCCCATCCAAGGGCAAACCGTTGCTTCTTGGAATGACGATATTATTACTACCGGATTCACCGGTTCAGACTATCCTTCATACGGATTCAATAACGTGCAGTACTACAACGAGCCTGCTTCAGGTTCTATGAACACGGGATATGTGGGTGTAAACAACGTTACCAATACGTTGGATAACAACCGCGGTTATTACATCTGGCTCGCAGGTGCTGCGCAAAACCTCGACAATACAGGTTTGATTCAGAGTGGACAGGTTACCATTCCGCTGAGCTATACAGTAACATCACCCGGCGGAATTTTCGACTATGGATGGAACCTCGTTGGTAACCCCTATCCGTCGGAAATTGACTGGAATCTGACTTCGGCATCCCTCACCGGACCAAAGGTTTACTACGTTTTCGATTATCAATCGAACTCCTATAAGTTCCGCAATGCAACCACCAACTCGGGTACCGCTTCGCGCTATATAGCCCACAGCCAGGGCTTCCTAGTAAAGGTGAATGCCGCAGCACAAAACCTGGTGTTTCAGGAAACGCACAAAACGAATACAGGAGCGGCATTTGAACGCAGTGAAGACGCTAACAACGCATTTGTTGCATTGCGTTTCTCGAAGGGTGCATATTCCGATGAGAGCATGATTGTGTTCACGGACAATGCAGAAGCAACTTATGATGACTGGGACGTTGCAGACCTTGAAAGCCCGGTGGCTGAGTCGGTCGAAATGACCCTCCAAGCTGCCGATGGCGCACCGTTGGCGCAAGATGCTCGTCCATATTCAGGTGCTGTTGAAATACCGGTTGTGCTCGACATGCCAGAGGCAGGTGTGTATACGTTCACAGTGGTAGAAGTACAGAATCTTCCGCTCGGAGCATGCCTTACAATGGAGGATGTGCTAACCGGAGCAATTACAACCCTCTCTTCAGGAACCATCGTAAGCGTTGAAGTAACAGAAGCTTTCCAGGGCGTTCGATACATCATTCGCTCAACGCCATCGGCTACTACCATCGTAACCGGCAGCTCATGCAATGGCTTGGCCGATGCTTCCATTGACGTAAATGTTCCTTCTTCGGATTGGAGCGTTTCGCTCAGCGCTGAAAACGGATACGAATTCATGGCACAAGGCGCCGTTACTTTCGATCATCTCGAAGCCGGAGCATATTTGTTGCAGGTTGAACACGCTACCTGCGGGGTTTCATCTGCGGTAATTCAAGTAGAGCAGCCGGAGGCAATTCGCACTCAAATAACAGGCACAGAGACCGTAGAATGCAATCAAGGAAATTCCGGTATGTTCACATTTGAGGTTGAAAACGCTCATTGGTTTACCTATGAAGTGCGCAACGAACAACAGGAGGTTGTACGCACGGCCAACGTGGAAGGTCACCAGGCACTCGTGGAGGGCTTGACTGCCGGACTTTACACGGTTCATGTTTTCACTCCTTGTACCCAAGAGGAACTAGAAGTTGATTTGCGCGATTCGCAAGCCAATACAATTGCTGTTGAGCAACAAGTGATGGCATTGGGCGACAATCAATTTGCCGCACAATTGAATGCGGTTCTCGCACAACCGGGTATTTGCACCTGGACTTTCTCCAATGGCGTTGAGTTGATTGGCAATGAAGCGCAGTTGGTTCTTTCGAATGGCCAGGCACTCGCCTATACGGTGGTTTGCCAAGGCGTTTGCAATGCAACAGCCACTGGAAGTGTTCAGGCATTGAGCCTTCAGGATGACGCAGCAGCAGAAGCCAATAGCATTTCGTTCTCTCAAACACTGGGCAGCGTTCGCCTCGTGTTCGAAAACATCGAAACGCAGCAGGTAAGCGCTCGTCTGTTTGACGCACAAGGTCGCTTGGTTGAAACTACAACGTTTGTAATCGCAGGCGGCTCTCAGCGTGAATGGTCTACAGCTCAACTGAGCAATGGAGCATACACGCTTGTGTTGAGTGCCGGAAGCGAGGCATTGTTTACACAGAAGTTTATCAAGTAATTCGATATATCTACTTTGAAACCCCGTCGATGAGCGGGGTTTCTTTTTTTTATGATGAAGCGAAATCGATATGCAGTAATAGTAGCAGCAGGTATTGGAAAGCGCATGGGTGCCCCAATTCCAAAGCAATTTCTATTGCTTGCAGGCAAGCCGCTTCTCATGCACACCTTACAGCGCCTGCATGCATTCGATGAGAACATGACCTTGTTGTTGGTGCTGCACCCCGACTATTTCGGGTATTGGCAGGAGCTTGTTGCCGAACACGATTTCGCCATTCCACATCAATTGATTGCGGGAGGCGCTGAGCGTTTTCACTCCGTAAAGTGTGCGGTAGACTCCATTCAGGATGATACAGCCGTGGTGGGCATTCACGACGGTGTGAGGCCATTGGTGGGCATGGAAACCTTGCAGCGTTGCTATGATACAGCGGCTTCAGCGGGTAATGCTGTACCTGTAGTTGCCGTCAACGACAGTGTGCGCATGCTGGAGGGACAGCACAACCATGCAGTTGATCGTTCGTTGTATCGCATCGTTCAGACACCGCAATGCTTCCAACTTTCTTTGTTGCAAGATGCGTTTAAACAACCTTACACCGCTTCATTTACCGATGATGCGTCGGTTATGGAAGCTGCAGGTCACGTTATACAATTGGTGGAAGGCAATCGGGAAAACATTAAGATCACAACACCGGAAGACTTGCGCTGGGCGGAGGTTATGCTAAAGCTCGGTTGACGCTGTGTTCGGCTTTACTCCTTGATCATCGGGAATACCCAGGTAAATGAAGCTGTTCCAGGGCCAATTGCTTTTTTTGCGGGCCAGGAAAATCAGAGCTACGAAAACCGACGATGCAAGGAAATAGAAACCCCAATGATTCAAGACGCTGTTTTCAGGTGTTTCAAGCGTGCCGAAGTATTGAAACATCAGAAAGGCTGATGCATTGTTGATGAAATGCGCCAGAATGGAAGTCCACAAACTACCGCTCCATACAACGAAATAACCAAGAAGCGCCCCCATAATCATGCGCGGTAAAAATCCGTAGAACTGCACGTGGATAAGGCTGAAGAGCATGGCAGTAATCCAAACGGCGGCATGAATGTTTCGGGTCATTTTCGCCAAAAGCGGCATCATAACCCCGCGAAAAACGAGCTCTTCACAAAGCGCGGGAATAACGGCAATACTTAAAAACGCCACCGCAACAGGTACCCCGGAGGCCGGGTCTAAGAACATGCGGGTCATTTGCTCAGCAAGTTCTTCCATTGGTTTGAAGGTGCGCTCGAGCCATGAATTTTCAGGAATGAGAAGACCATT
>CALQJP020000192.1 GCA_943330925.2 Chryseobacterium gleum | reverse complement strand
GCAAGCGCACCAATGCTGATGCGACCACCGTCGAGAATCTTCATGGCTTGTTGAAAGCCCTTGCCTACTTCGCCACAAACTTGACTCTTGTGCACTCGGCAATTATCGAAAATGAGCTCGGCCGTTTCACTGGCGCGCATACCCAATTTATTCTCTTTTTTACCGCCTGTAAAACCGGGAGTGCCGCGTTCAATAATGAATGCCGTGATTCCGTGCGAGTCGAGCAAGTCGCCCGTGCGAACGAGCACAACCGCAACTTCGCCTGAAATACCGTGGGTAATCCAGTTTTTAGTACCGTTGATCACCCAATAGTCACCGTCTTGCACGGCGGTGCACTTCATCCGCATGGCATCGCTTCCGGTGTTGGCCTCTGTAAGGCCCCACGCTCCTATCCATTCGCCCGAGGCGAGCTTAGGCAAATACTTCTGCTTCTGCTCTTCATTGGCGAACTCCAATATATGATTGGTGCAAAGTGAATTGTGGGCCGCCACGGAAAGTCCGATGGAACCGCACACCTTGGACACTTCTTCAATGACCGATATGTATTCAAAATAACCCAAGCCCGAGCCGCCATATTCCTGAGGAACCAGAACGCCCATAAGGCCCAGCTCTCCCATTTTACGGAACACCTCGCGAGGAAATTCTTGTGATTCGTCCCAAGTCATAACATGCGGACGTATTTCTTTGTCGACAAAATCGCGCACCATTTGCGCAATCATCAACTGACTTTCTGATTTTTCAAAGTTCATTGCTTTGCTTAAATAAAAGTGTGTTGGATGAAGGAACAGTCTCAGCGACTGCACAGTTCATTAAAAGCGTGCAAAAGTAGTAACGCTGCTTGTATATGGCAGCATTCTATCCATGCCTTTGAGGAAACTTAATTCAACGATAAACTGAAACATGGCCACTTCGGCTCCTGCCTGTTGGACCAGTTTCGCAGCAGCCTCGGCTGTGCCACCGGTTGCCAGCACGTCGTCATGAATGAGCACGCGGCTGCCGGGGCGCAGGGCGTCTTTGTGCATTTCAATGGTGCTGCTGCCGTATTCGAGATCATACGAAACACTGTGGCATTCGCGAGGCAACTTGCCCTTTTTGCGCACCATGATAAACGGAATCCCCAAGCGCATCGACAATGGAACAGCCAACAAAAAGCCGCGGCTTTCGAGGCCCACAATCGCTTCAATGCGCTGATCCTTGCACGCCTCGGCCATGGCATCGACCAGGTCGTTCAGTAAGGAAGGATCTTGAAACAACGGAGTAATATCTTTGAAAACAATGCCCGGCGTTGGGAAATCATGCACATCTACCATCGCGTGCTTGATGCGTTCTTCTAAATTCATAGGCTGCAAAAGTCAGCGAACTTCCACGTAATCGCGCAGTTTTTCAAAGGTTTTTTCATCAATCAGCAAACACTTCTTCAAGTCGACTACCATAGCGAATGGCCCGTGTTTATCGCGGTATGCCAGCAACCCTCTTGCCTGTGATCTCGATAAATAGGGATGCCGCATGAGTTCTTCTAACCGAATTGCATTGATATCAATGCGTTTCACCACACTCGTATCAATCGCTAGAAAGGGCATAATCGTATCCAGCTTACCCGGCGTGAGCCGATACACCTCCAGCAATTGATCAACAGAGCGGAATCCGCCCAACCGTTCGCGGTACTCTACAATCTTCCTTGCCAGCCAAGGACCAATGGATGGCAATGAACGCAAATCGATGGTATCGGCTGTGTTTAGCTCAATGACTCGACTTCGCTTGAACGGCTCTGCATGGGTTCGCGCAGGAACCGAATCAGACCAAGGCTTATGCCCCGCGTATCGGTTGCCCTTTTGCTTATCGCTCCAATCAGTATGAAACGAAGCACTTCTGCCTGCACCCCTTTCATCCAACGGCAACGAATCCAACGCAAGCCATTCTGAAGGTATTTTAAAGTCAATCGCAGCGGGAGCAACAAACCGAAAGTAGCAAACCCTACCTGCCATTATCAAGAGCAGAAGGATTGTCAGCACACGAAATCCGCGCTGTTCCGACCGCGTAAACGTGAACGCCTCACGCCATTTCAAACGAGTGTTTTCCATGACGCAAAACTGCGCAGACCCCGGTCAAATGCTTATTCCTATGGGGAATAGGTTATGCCATAGTTAGGTAATAGGGATTAGGTATTAGGTGTTAGGTATTAGTTATTAGGTATTAGGTGCTAGGGATTAGGTGTACCTATAACCTAATACCTAATACCTGATTACCTAATACCTGATTACCTAATACCTGATTACCTATAACCTATTAGGACAGCCCACTCACCACCCCATTCGCATCGATGTCCATGCCTTCGCTGGCGGGAATGACGGGCAAGCCGGGCATGCGCATCATATCGCCGAGGATGGGTATGATGAATCCGGCGCCTACGGCAAACTCAAACTCGCGCACAGTAACGGTAAAGCCTGTGGGGCGGCCCACTTTCGACTCATCGTCGCTGAACGACTTTTGTGTTTTCGCCATGCAAACCGGCAAGGCAGCAAGTCCGAGCTTGTCGATAATCTTCAGATCGCTCTCGGCGTCTTTGGAGAAATTGACCGCATCAGCGCCATAGATTTCCTTGGCAATGCGCGTGATTTTCTCCTTCACCGGCATCGACCAATCGTAGAGCGGCTTGAAGTTGTTCTTACCCGATTCGATTTCCGATACCACCGCGTTGGCGAGGTCCTTCATGCCTTCGCCGCCTTGCGCAAACCCGCGAGCCACAACGGCTTTCACGCCAAGTTCTGCACATTGGGCGATTACGTAGTTGAGTTCCTCTTCGCTGTCGGTCGGGAAATGGTTGAGCGCGATGGTTGGATTGAGTCCAAACTTCTGGCAGTTCTCAATGTGCTTGGCCAAGTTGCCGAAGCCCTTGGTCACACGCTCCATGGAAGCTGTGTTGTATTCTTCTTTCTTCGCTCCACCGTGGTGACGCAACGCGCGTATGGTAGCCACAAGCACAATAGCATCGGGCTTCAAATTGCCATAGCCGCATTTGATGTTCATGAACTTCTCAGCTCCCAAATCGGCTCCAAATCCGGCCTCCGTTACTACATAGTCGGAAAGCGTCAACCCCATCTTCGTTGCGATGATGGTGTTGGTGCCTTGCGCGATGTTCGCAAACGGTCCGCCGTGTATGATAGCCGGATTGCCCTCAAGCGTTTGCACGAGGTTAGGCTTAATAGCATCTTTCAGTAACAAGGCCATTGCACCTTGAGCCTTCAGGTCGCGGGCATAAATAGGTTTCTTGTCGAAAGTAAACCCGACGAATATGTTTCCCAGTTTTTCCTTGAGGTCTTCGATGTTTTTCGACATGCACAAAATGGCCATCACTTCGCTGGCAGGCGTAATGTTGAAGCCTTCTTGGCGAGGCATTCCGTTGGCCGTGCCGCCCAGCCCGATGGTGATGTTGCGAAGTGAACGATCGTTCATATCCATCACACGCTTCCAGTAAATCTGGCGCGGATCGAGGCCGAGGTTATGCTGTTTGTTCTGAATGTTATTGTCGATGAGCGCTGCGAGCAGGTTGTTGGCCTTTTCAATCGCGCTGAAATCGCCCGTAAAGTGAAGGTTGATATCCTCCATCGGCACCACTTGCGCATAACCGCCGCCGGCAGCACCGCCCTTGATACCGAACACCGGTCCGAGCGATGGCTCGCGCAATACCACGGTCGCCTTTTTTCCAATCTTATTGAGGCCCTCTGTGAGGCCTATCGATGTAGTGGTCTTGCCTTCTCCCGCCGGCGTAGGCGTGATGGCCGAAACCAAAATGAGTCTGTTCTTCTTGATTGCCTCATCGTTGATTAACGAAAGCGGCAGTTTGGCTTTGAACTTACCGTAGTGTTCGAGGTCGTCGACGGCGATGTTCAGCTTAGCAGCAATTTCATTGATGTGCTGCATCTTACATGACTGGGCAATTTCCAGATCGCTTGGGAATGACATAGTTGTTTGTGTTTGGGGCGAATATAGGAAATAGGGATTAGGTATTAGGGATTAGGTATTAGGGGTTAGGTATTAGGGGTTAGGTGATAGGTATTAGGGGGCTACTCTTTTCACCTAATACCTAATACCTAACCCCTAATACCTATCACCTGCCATTTTTTCCCATTCCCGCTCATGGCACGACCGTTGAAAACGCGCCGACGAAAATCAACTAAAAGAACAGACCTATGAGTACAATGACTGAAGGACAATTGAAGGTACACACCGACAACATCTTCCCCATTATCAAGAAATTCCTATACAGTGACCACGAAATATTCCTGCGTGAATTGGTAAGTAACGCCGTCGACGCCTGCCAAAAGGTGAAGACGTTGAGCGTTTCCGGTGAAGTGAAACACGACGGCAAGGGCTTGTTGGTGGAGGTTATTGCTGACAAAAATGCAAATACACTGACAGTGCGCGACAACGGTATTGGTATGACAACCGAAGAGGTTGAGAAATACATCAACCAAATTGCATTCAGCGGTGCAGAAGAATTTGTAGAGAAATACAAAGACGCTCAAATTATCGGGCACTTCGGTCTTGGCTTCTACTCGGCCTTCATGGTGGCGAAGCAAGTAGAGATTCAAACGCTCTCCCAGCGCGAGGGAGCAACAGCGGTGCATTGGACCTGCGACGGATCGCCCAACTTTTCAATGGGCGCAGGTTCGCGCACCACACCGGGCACTGAAATCATACTGCACCTCAGCGACGATTCACTGGAGTTTTCAGAAGACAGCCGCGTAGAGGGCATCCTCACCAAATACTGTAAGTTCATGCCGGTCGACATCCGTTTCGGTGAAAAATCGGAATGGGTTGATGGCGAGGAAACCGACGAGCAGGGCGAAAAGAAGCAAGTGGAAGTAAAGGTTCCGAACATCATCAATAACACAGCCCCGCTGTGGATGAAGAAGCCGACCGACCTAACCGACGAAGACTACAAGACCTTCTACCACGAGCTCTATCCGATGAGCTTCGATGAGCCGCTCTTCCACATTCACATCAATGTCGATTATCCGTTCAACCTCACGGGCATCTTGTTCTTCCCGAAAATGAAGAACAACATGGAGGTTCAGAAAAACAAGGTTCAGCTGTATAGCAACCAGGTGTTTATTACCGATGAAGTGAAGAACATCCTCCCCGACTTCCTCACCATGTTGCACGGTGTG
>CALQJP020000191.1 GCA_943330925.2 Chryseobacterium gleum | reverse complement strand
GATGAACGGGAGTATTGAATTTTCTAATGTTACATTCACCTATGCATCACGCCAGGATGTAGAAGTCTTGAAAGGCGTGTCGTTTCATGTACCTGCCGGAAAACAAGTGGCGCTCGTAGGTTCTTCGGGTTCTGGCAAGTCAACCATTGCATCGCTTATACAGCGTTTTTATGTGCCAACCGGCGGTCAGATAAAGTTTGACAATAGACCTGCCTCTGATTTTGAATTAACGGATCTCCGACGACACATGGCGTTCGTGCCACAGGAGGTAATTTTGTTTGGAGGCACTATCTACGACAATATCGCATACGGTGCCCCGGGCGCAAGTGAAGCCGAAGTGCGCGAAGCAGCCAGAAAGGCAAATGCCTTCGATTTTATTGAAGCGTTCCCCGAGAAATTTCAAACCATTGTTGGCGAACGCGGCATTCAATTGTCGGGCGGTCAGCGCCAGCGAATAGCCATAGCACGCGCTGTGTTGAGAAACCCAACCATTCTTATTTTGGATGAAGCTACCAGTTCGCTCGATAGTGAGAGCGAACGACTTGTCCAAGACGCGTTGGAAAAGTTAATGGTGGGGCGCACCTCCATTGTAATTGCACACCGACTTTCTACGATTCGAAAGGCTGATCAAATTGTGGTGCTCGATCAGGGAAGGGTGCAGGAAACCGGTAACCACGACGAGCTCATGAGAACGGGTGGCCTTTACAAGCGCCTGTGTGAGTTGCAATTCGAACAGGAATAGACCACTCAAAGCCTGCCGAATTTCCCCCAGAAACCCTTAGATTTGGAAGTTGAATTTCAGTACATGAAGAAAAGAGCCCTTATAACCGGAATAACCGGGCAAGATGGTGCATACCTCGCCGAGTTGCTGTTGAGCAAAGGATACGAAGTACACGGTGTGAAACGTCGCAGTTCGTTGTTCAATACCGACCGCATTGATCACCTTTACAAAGACCAACACGAGAAGGGTGTAAACATGTTTTTGCACTACGGTGATCTTACCGACAGCACCAATCTCATTCGTTTGGTGCAGGAAACGATGCCCGATGAAATTTACAACCTCGCAGCTCAAAGCCACGTGCAAGTTTCGTTTGAAACACCTGAGTATACAGCCAACGCTGATGCTACAGGAGCGTTGCGTTTGTTGGAGGCCATCCGTATTCTGGGTCTGGAAAAAAAGACGAAGTTTTATCAAGCTTCAACCAGCGAATTGTATGGTAAGGTAATGGAGGTGCCGCAATCCGAAGAAACTCCATTCTATCCGCGAAGCCCTTATGCGGTAGCCAAACTCTATGCATATTGGATTGTACGAAACTACCGCGAGGCTTACGGCATGTTTGCTTGCAACGGTATCTTGTTTAATCACGAGTCTCCCTTGCGCGGCGAAACCTTTGTGACGAGAAAAATTACCAGAGCGGTAGCGAAAATCAGTATGGGGCTGCAAGACAAGTTGTACCTCGGAAATGTTGACGCTCAGCGCGACTGGGGTCATGCCCGCGACTATGTGGAGGGTATGTGGATGATGATGCAGCAAGATGAGGCCGATGATTTCGTTCTTGCCACCGGTGAAACCCACAGCGTAAAACACTTCTGCAATCTGGCTTTTGCTCACGTGGGCATCAACCTCGAGTGGAAAGGCGCAGGCGTCGATGAAAAGGCACACGATGCGAAAACAGGGAAGGTACTTATCGAAATCGATCCTAAATATTTCCGTCCTACCGAAGTAGACTTGCTTATCGGAAACCCGGCTAAGGCAAGAACTAAACTAGGATGGCAACACAAGCATACCCTCGAACAGCTGGTAAACGACATGGTGAAGGCAGATGTCGAATTGTTTAAACGCGACCGTTATTTAATGGAAGGTGGGCACAAAGTGCTCAACTATCACGAATAGACTTTTAGTCGATTAACAAGGTTCAGGAAAAGCATTGGCTCACAAAAATTCTATTATTTACGAAGTGCTTCGACCATTCGTGTGGTCGGGTATTCACTTTTTTTTCCGCAGAGTAATCGTTGCTGGCGCGCACCGTTTGCCTGAAAATCGACCGGTTGTTATTGTAGCCAACCATCAAAATGCATTGCTTGACCCGGTCGTTTTGTGCGTCGTTACTTCCAAACAGTTGCACTGGCTCACCCGCGCCGATGTGTTCAAGAACCCGCTTGTAAATCGCTTCCTTCGACGCATCAATATGATGCCGGTATACAGGGAGCGGGATCGCGTTGCCAACATACATGATCGCAACAACGAGATTTTTCAAATGTGCTACGAACGCATGAAAAACAATGCGGTAATCGGCATTTTTCCGGAGGGTACGCACCGAGGAAAGAAACAACTGGTGCCCCTCAAAAAGGGATTGGCCCGATTGGTTATTGGCGCTTATGAATCGGGTGTACGTGATCTATGCATCGTGCCGGTGGGATTGGATTATGAGAGCTTTTACGAACCACAAAAAAACCTGCTGGTGAAGTTCGGCGAACCAATCGAAGTGGATGCGTTCCTCGATAAGCAAGATGCTTCGCACACCAAATTGCACGCAGAAATAACACAGGCGGTGCATGTGGCATTGCGAAAGCTTATGCTGCACATTGATAACGATGATGTTCATGCAGAGATACTGGCATTGAAGCCGCTAATCGATAAGAAAATATCCGCACAAAGCCTCATGCAGAAGTACGAAGCTTTTCATGCTATTGCAGGTGAGCTGGATGAAAAGACGGAGTATCATCCTTTCTTGAATAATGAGGTGAATCAATACAGGACAGGAATGCACCGCATGAAAATCGAGGAGGAGTTGTATGCAACTTCGTTCAATCTGCTGCACGTGCTTTTTTTGTTGCTGGGCCTGCCGTTTGCACTTTTTTCTGCGCTCGTGTTTTGGCCAATGCAACTGTTCACGGAGCGGTTTGTGCATTCTGTCATTAAGGATACGTTGTTCCGAAACTCAATACGCATTTCATTTTGGACCTTCATTACTCCGCTCTATTTGTGCGCAGTATATGGTGTCTTGCGCTGGGCCGGAGTTGAATCTTCCACTGCTGTCTGGTTGTGGCTCTCGATACCTGCAGGCTTGATAACCTTGCCGTGGTGGCGCACTGTTAAACAGTTGAGACATACCCTTCGTGTTCGCAACATGCGCAACACTCCTGAGTTCAAAGATTGGCTGAAACAAAGAGATGAGGTAATTCAATGGCTGAGTCGTATTCCATATTTGAAAAGTGATGTATAAAAGAATCAATGGCCTTCAACACATAGGCGTAGCAGTAAGCGACATGGATAAGTCGCTTCGTTTTTATCGTAAATTTTTCGGACTCGATATTCCTTTTTTTGACAGTGTGCAGCCAGCACCTCTAATGGATGTCTACACGCGCAACTCAACCATTACGAAACGCGCGAGCATGGTCATGAACTTGCAGGGCGGTTGTGCCATTGAGGTAATACGACCAACTTCATTTGAGCCTGTGAAGGCCAAGAATGCTGTGCAAATGGGCGATCTTGGAATATTCATCACACAGGTTAAATGCCGTGATTTGCACGCTTCGCATCGCTTCTGCGAACAACACGGAGCAAGCGGTCTCACAGCTATTCAAAAGGATCCACTGGGACGTGAAACGTTTTACATCCAGGATCCCGATGGCAATCTCTGGCAATACGTGCAGGGCGATTCCTGGTATACCAATAGCGGTCACCACAGCGGTGGCGTTTTGGGTTGCACCACGGGCGTATCTGATATGGTCAAAGCCATGAAGCTGTATGCCGGCTTATTGGGTTTTGACGAGGTTGTGTATGATACGACCACTGTTTTTGCTGATTGGAGCGAATTGCCCGCAGGCAAGCAATCGTATCGCCGTGTGTTGCTTACCCAAAGCAACCAACCCGGAGGTGGTTTTGCTCGTGTGACAGGCAAGACCTATATCGAATTGGTGCAGGCATTGGACCGCAAACCGAATTTCATTTTTGAAGACCGAATATGGGCCGATACAGGCTTTGCGCACATCGGCTTTGACGTAAAGGGAATGAAAGCGCTCGGTGAAGACCTGGCCCGCTCAGGTTATGGCTTCACCTGCGACAGCAGTAATGCGCTGAGCATGGGTAACACGAAGGTACATTGCACTTACATTCACGATGACGATCGAACGCTCATTGAGATGATTGAGGTGTACAAAGTGCCAATCATCGAAAAGTGGGGTGTTTTTCTGAACGTGGAAAAGCGTGATCCGCTGAAACCCTTGCCCGATTTTATGCTGAAGGCGTTGCGCTTCTCGCGCATCAAGGACCGTGACTAACGAGCCGATTGCTTCCGTAAGATTTTTTCGAAAAGACTCGGCACAAAGCGTCGGAGCTTGAGGCCTAGCAACTCTTTACCGCCAATTCCGAATTCCGTTTTTCCGGCCGCAACACCTCGTAAAATTGCCTCGGCGCATTTGTCAGTGCTCATGCCTGAGGCCTGGTTGTTGTCCATTTCTCCGCTTGCAATGCCCCGGTCGTTCAGTGCGTGCTTTGAAATATCGCTGGCTATGAAACCGGGAGTGAGCAACGTAATCTTGATGTTGTATTGCTCTACTTCCATGCGCATCGAATCGTAATAGCCATGAAGTGCATGCTTTGCAGCCGCGTATCCGGAGCGAAGGAAAAACCCCCATTTTCCCATCAGACTGGAGGTTATAACAAGGTGTCCACCTCCATGCTCCTTCATGTGCAGAGCAACCGCTTTTGAGAGGGCGATGTTGCTGAAAAAATCGATTTCCATCATCTTTCGAACCACCGCCATCTCTGTATCGAGCGCTTCTGCGCGCTGACTGATGCCTCCGTTGTTGAAGAGCATGTCGATGCGAGCATGCCTGCTGAAACAGGCCTCAATAGCCATGGCTACTGAATCGGAAGAGCCAAGGTCAATCGGAAGAATATCGACGTGTTCCGGTTTAGCACAAGCTGCTTTTACCCGCTCCAGTTCGGGTGTGCGACGAGCGGAGATAATCAGTTTTGCACCGGCATGAGAAAGTGCATACACCAGCGCTTCGCCAATGCCTGAGCTTGCTCCCGTCACCCAAATCGTTTTGCCGTCAAAGTAATTTTTCAATGCCTTAATTTTATCCTCGAATTGCAGCAGCGAATATCGGTTGTGAGGGTGATTCTTTTTGCATGGATTAATAATCAATTAACCTTGACATAACTTGAATGAACGTGCTTTGTG
>CALQJP020000190.1 GCA_943330925.2 Chryseobacterium gleum | reverse complement strand
TTTCACCATGCAGATGTGCGAATGGCCGCAGATGAAAAGACCGGGAGCGTTGGCTTTGATTTCAGCGCGCAAAGGTGTGGAGTAGTTGCCGGGGCGACCGCCGATGTGCGTCATCCATACGTCGAGGCCCTCGCAGTTGAAGCGCAGGTGTTCGTGGGTGCGCTTGCGGATTTGTGTGCTGTCGATGTTGCCGAATACGATGCGTGTGGGCTTGAATGCTTCCAACGCATCAATCACCGACTCTTCGCCGATGTCGCCGGCATGCCATACTTCATCGCAATCGGCGAAGTGACGAAATACCGCTTCATCGAGCCAGCCGTGGGTGTCGGAGAGTAAACCGATGCGTTTCATGCGGGGGCAAATTACGCATGTTATCTTCGCCGCATGAAACGTTCGTTGGTGGTCATCGGTGGAGGAGCTGCAGGATTCTTTGCGGCTATCAATGCTGCTGCAGCAAATGACAACCTCGAAGTGACCATCATCGAGAAGTCGCAACACCTGTTGGCCAAGGTGAAGGTGAGCGGCGGCGGGCGTTGCAACGTGACGCACGGGTGTTTCGAGCCCAAGCAACTGGTGAAGAACTATCCGCGTGGATCGAAAGAATTGCTCGGACCTTTTCACGCCTTTCAGCCTGGCGATATGTTCGACTGGCTCGAGCAGCGCGGGGTAGCTTTGAAGACAGAAGACGATGGTCGTGTTTTTCCGACTACAGATAAATCGCAAACCATCATCGACTGTTTTCTGAATGAAGCGAATAGAGTAGGTGTGCGTGTTCGCACCGGAACCCATGTGAAGCGCTTTTACAGAGAAAATGAAAAGTGGATGATTGAACTACTCGATCAACCGACACTTGAAGCAGATGCTGTCATCGTTGCTACCGGAAGCGCTCCGAGTATGCATGAGCTGCTGGCCCAATTGGGTCATACCATCGTTCCCGCAGTGCCATCGCTTTTTACTTTCAATATTACAGACCCGCGCATCGAAGGATTGGCGGGTGTTTCGGCGCCGTCATGCGACGTGCGCATACTAGGCACCAAGTTCGAAGCTGATGGCCCCGTGTTGGTGACGCACTGGGGGTTGAGCGGTCCGGGCATTTTGCGACTTTCTGCTTGGGCAGCGCGCGAATTGGCCGAGGTGAAGTACGACTTTCAGATTCGCATCAACTGGGACGATCGATATACACGCGAGAGTTTCATTGATTTCTTGAAGGAATGGAAGCAAGAGCACGCTCGAAACTTAGTGACCGCTTTCAGCGCAGCAAAAGTGCCGCACCGATTGTGGGTTTCACTGTTGAGCCAGGTGGCGGGAATCGACCGCCTCAAGTGGGCCGATGTTTCCAACAAGCAACTCGAGAAAATTGCCGAGGCCATCTGTGCGTGTTATTTCCAGGTAAAGGGCAAGAGCACGTTCAAGGATGAGTTTGTAACGTCGGGCGGCATAGAACTCAAGGAAGTCGATTTCAAAACCATGGAGAGCAAAATGTTTCCCGGTTTGTATTTCGCCGGCGAGGTGCTCAACATCGACGCCATCACGGGTGGGTTCAACTTTCAAGCGGCGTGGACAACGGGATGGATTGCAGCGAGGGCGATAGCGGAGCGTTCTTAGTTTATGACCGATTTCATGCTTTAACAATTCCGATTAGATTTGCGCAAATCATTTTATCAGCATGTCAAACCAACTACTCAAAGGAAAGAAGGGCATCATCAGTGGTGCGCTCAACGATAAGTCGATAGCTTGGAAAGTGGCCGAAAAGGCCTACGAGCAAGGCGCCGAGATTGTGCTCACCAACGCACCCATTGCGATGCGCATGGGTGAAATCAACGAGCTCTCTGCCAAGATCGGCAACGCTCCCATCATCGCGGCTGATGCTACGAACCTGGAAGACCTCGACAACCTCTTTACCAAGAGCATGGAGCACTTCGGCGGTAAAGCCGATTTTGTATTGCACAGCATTGGCATGAGTCCGAATGTGCGCAAGGGCAAGCACTACACGGAGGTGAACTACGAGTGGTACAAGCAAACGCTCGATGTGAGCGCCACCAGCTTGCACAAGATGCTCGCCACCGCTTGGAAGAAAGACGCCCTCAATGACTGGGGCTCTGTTGTTGCCTTGACCTACATCGCAGCGCAGCGCATTTTCCCTGATTACAACGACATGGCCGATGCCAAGAGCTTGCTCGAAAGCATTGCCCGCAGCTTCGGATATCACTACGGTACCGCCAAGAAAGTGCGTATCAATACCATTTCACAGTCGCCTACAGTAACCACTGCAGGCAGCGGTGTGAAAGGTTTCGACGGTTTCATCAATTACTCCGAGGCCATGTCGCCACTCGGTAACGCCGATGCCAACGCTTGCGCCGACTACTGCGTAGCGATGTTCAGCGACCTTACGCGTTATGTGACCATGCAGAACCTATTCCACGATGGCGGATTCAGCATCACGGGTGTGACGCAGGAGGTAGTTGAGAAATTCGCAACCAAAGAGTGAAATGGTGACGCAGTGAAATGGTGAAATGGTAGGGACGCACTGCTGTGCGTCCAAAACGAAACAGTAAGGACGCACCGCCGTGCGTCCACATAATAACAGTAGGGACGCACTGCCGTGCGTCCAAAACGAAACAGTAAGGACGCACTGCCGTGCGTCCACATAGTAACGTCAACGACGCACTCCTGTGCTTCCAAAACGAAACAGTAAGGACGCACAGCCGTGCGTCCACATAAAAATGGTAACGACGCACCGCTTGCGTCCACATAAAAACAGCCCACGGCTTAGTCCGTGGGATTTTTTTGATGTAAATGGGAAAAGACAAACTCAAAAAATGGGCGGAAAACAAAACCTTTCCGCATGTATACGAGCCCGAGCTCTTGCCGATTATCAAGGAAGGGAAGACCTACATGAAAGGGGAGTGGCACGCCAAGGCGTTTGGCAACACCAATCCCTTGATAGTGGAACTGGGTTGCGGCAAGGGCGAGTACACCGTTGGTCTCGCACGTTTGCATCCCACCACGAATTTTCTGGGAGTGGATGTGAAGGGACATCGCTTTCACAAAGGCGCCAAGGATGCACTGAGTGAAGGTCTTTCCAACGTGTGCTTCTTGCGCACGCGCGTGGAGTTCATCGAGTCGTTTTTTGCGAAGGATGAAGTGGATGAAATCTGGCTCACCTTCAGCGATCCGCAACCGCAGGATAAAGTAGGAGTTCGCCGCATTACTTCGAAGTACTACGCCGAAAAGTACCGTTCGTTTTTGAAGGTCGGCGGTTGCATCCACATCAAGCACGACAATCCGGAGGTGTATGAAATGGCGTTGTCTGAATTCGGCAACGACCCGCGCTATGCTATCGAAACGCACTCGTTCGATATCTACGGCGAGTACATGCAAACCCTCGATGCGTACTGGCAAGAGGTGCTCAACTTCCGCACCTATTACGAGCAGATGTGGCTCGAAGAAGGACGCAAAACCAAGTATGTGCGCATACGCTTGGTGTCATGACGGATCCCAATTTTTTTCAAAACGTATATGACGTCGTTCGGCTTGTGCCGCGCGGCCGTGTCACCACCTATGGCGCCATAGCCAAGTACCTGGGCGTCGCGCGCAGTTCGCGCATGGTGGGCTGGGCCATGAATGCGTCGCACTCCCAACCCGACATTCCAGCGCACCGCGTGGTGAACCGCAAGGGCATGCTCACCGGCAAAATGATGTTTGCCTATCCCATGCAAATGCAAGAGCTCCTCGAAGCGGAAGGCGTTCGCGTGGTCGATGATCGGGTGGTGGAGTTTGGGGCGGTGTTTTGGGAACCGGAAGAATAGTGGCGAGTGGCAAGTGGCGAGTGGCGAATGGCAAGTGGCGAATGGCGAGTGGCGAATGGCGAGTGGCGAATGGCGAGTGACGAATGGCGAATGAGGAATGAGGCGCGATTGTTCTCCTTTCTCCATTCTCCATTCTCCATTCACCTTTTCACGGTGTATTACATAATCCGCAGTCATTTCGTCATCGTATTTCGTCATTTCGTCCCAGTGATGGAGAGCTTGATATTCCTCGCACCTAGCTTGCGCGGAATTAATCACCAAACAAATCACTATGACGAAGTTTTACTCATCATCTAAACATGCACGCGGCCGAGCGAAAAAAGAACGGTCGCAGATCTCCGAGGGGAGAGTGCCTCAAATTGCCGCAGGAGCCAAGAGGCTTTTAGTGGCTTTATTATTTGCCGTTGTATTAGCAAACAATGCTGCTGCTCAATGGGCGAGTATAAACTATACAGTGCATCCACAGTCGTTGTTTCAGTCCGTAGAATGTGATGGTAATGGAAATAATTCGTGGTGGTCTGGGTACATTAAATACACAGATAATGACGCATACGATTCCGGGTATCACGGAGTTTGCGTATATACCTGCAATTTTCAATGCAATATTTGGGATGACTATGCATTTCCTTCAACATCGAATCAAGCTGATCGTGTAACCTTTGAGCTGCATGATGTATATGACGACATTTGCACTGGGTCGGCATCTCAAAATGTAAATTGCGCGACGGATGGTGAATTCCGTCGAACCAAAATGTTGAGAGAGGATGCGCCTTCGATAAGCAATTGGACAAGTATCCAATGGGGCGCTGTAGCAAATCAAACCGGTGGCCGTCACGATGCATCGGCAAATTATAAATGGCACTATGTTACGCTCCCCAACGACCCCATCATACAGCTTTCCGCATGCCCTGGGGAGATCGTTGAAACCTATGCAGCTAATGCAACAACGCGCATCCCTTCATGGGCTGTTAGTTTGACCGCGGGGACTACGTATGTGTTTTCTACATGCGGTTCTAGCTTTGATACGTACTTGTCGATATTCGGAAGCAATGGATACACTGTGCTTGCATCTGTTGACCAAGGCTGCGGAGATCAGAGCGTACTATCTTTCACTTGTCCGGCAACAGGTGTCTATTTCCTTGAATTAACAAAATGGTTGAGCAACGCAAACACAAGAGGCTCCTTTACAGATCCTTTTGTAATTAGTATGGCTACCGTTGATAACCAAGCGCCAACAGGCATTAGCGCTGCAGATCCACTTTCGTTCGATACGTTGTATACCTGCTCCAATGCGGAGGTTGCCGCACCGAGCGTTATACCTCCGGTTAGAAACTTCCGCGACAATTGCTCGGCAGATCCGGCAAGCGTGAGTTTGAATTCATTAGGCTATGAATATCCTATGGAAGGATGGGAAGAGGGTGGTGCTGTATTCAATTGGAATTTTTCTCCGCA
>CALQJP020000189.1 GCA_943330925.2 Chryseobacterium gleum | reverse complement strand
TACCCCTCTACGGCAAACTTACTTGCGCAGTAAATACCCCTGTAGGGAAGCCCCATCTGAGCGGCCATTGATGTGATGTTGATGATATATCCCAACTTCCGTTTTCTCAGCAGCTCAAGTGCATTTCGACAGATATGATGCACTCCCATTAAATTGGTCTGAAACAACGCCTCAACCTCTTCGGGGGTGCTGTCCTCAATCGATCCAAGCATGCCCAATCCGGCGCTGTTTACAACGGCGTGCAACGCTCCAAACTCGTGTTGAATAGACGCCATTAGCGCCTGCACCGATGACAAATCGGTTACATCCATTTGGACATTCCGCAACCCTGGCGCAACGCCTCCAATTCCTGAGCGCGACGCCCCAATGACGAGGTATCCCTTTTCTGCAAGCAACAAAGCAACAGCTTTACCTATGCCGCTGCTTGCACCGGTAACTAAAACGACTTCTTTCATGTCGCAAATCGATTGATGAAACCAAATGTAGACTTCACAACGAAGCTAGCGGTACTTTCGCATTGTAGTTTTGCACAGCACGCTAAAAACATGAATAGCTGGATTGATCAATTCGAACAACATGGATGGGCCGAAATAAAAGGCTTCATCAACGAAACCGATTCAGCGGGCATTCGCTCCGAAATCATTGAAATCCAAAACAACAATGGTTTCAGACAAGCTTCCATTGGCAAGCAAGATTCCAAAACTGTCGACACGTCACAACGCGGCGATTTCATCCGCTGGATAGACTCGCAGCAGGCCCTCCAGCATACGCGATTGTATCTCGATAAAATGACAGCCCTTATGGAGCAGCTTAACTACACGTTCTATTTGGGCATCCGCGATTATGAATGTCATTATGCGCATTACCCGCCGGGTACGTTTTATAAAAAGCACGTTGACCGTCATAAGAACGGCTCACCGCGAAGAGTATCCTCAGTGCTCTATTTAAATCCTGACTGGCAAACTTCCGATGGAGGTGAACTTGTTATCTACAACCCCGAAGGCGTTGAACATCGCATTCAACCTCTGCAAGGTACCCTGGCAATTTTTCTAAGCGAGCTGGAGCATGAAGTACTTCTTACCTCGCGTGATCGCATGAGCATTACCGGCTGGATGCTCAACGAACGTATTGTATGAAATAAAAAAAGGCCGCCCTTTCGGACAGCCTTTTTCATTTATTCTAAAAAGAGATTATTGCTTTACGAAGCGCATGCTGTGGATTTCGCTGCCAACCATCAAGCGAACTTGATAGATACCAGCTGCAGCACCTGCCATGTCAATTGATTCAACACGTGCAGCACGTACGTTACCGAGATCCTTCATCATCACTACTCGACCGCTGTTATCTACGATTGAGTACGACATTGATTCACCGGCAAGACCTTCCATGCTCATCACAAATTGACCGTTGTTCGGATTTGGATACAGGCTGATATTGTATGAACGGATTAGCTCATTCACGCCTGTAATAGTGATACTCTGCTCAATAGTACATCCGTTTGCGTCAGTTACAGTCAAGGTGTATGCACCTGCATCTGTAGCATCTGTAAGACCCGTCAAATCCTGTGCATTGCTTGTAAATCCATTTGGACCGCTCCAGTTGTAATCATATGAAGGAGTACCACCTGACACTGTGTATGAAGAGCTACCACCCGCATCTTCGTCGATTGGGTTGGCTGTGAGACCATCAATCGAAAGCGCAGCAGGCTCAATGATAGCTGATGCAGAAGAAGCAACAAAAGCGCAACCATTCGCATCAACAATATTTACAACGTAATTACCAGCTGAAAGACCGCTGAATACTGGGTTTGTGTCATTCGCACCCGGAGTAGCATTCAATGCATACGTGAATGGGAATGTACCGCCTGTTGCTTCAACGTTAATTGAACCGTCGGTCAAACCGTTGCAAGAAATGCTGCTTACAGCGGTGTTTGATCCCAACACTCCAGGTTCAACCACTTCAATTGTTTGTGTCGCTTGACAACCGACTGCATCTTCCGCAACCAATGAGATTGTAGCATTGCCCAAACCGCTAACTACGTTGTTGCTGGAAAGTGCACCACCATCGAAGCTATATTGAATGGCACCGGTACCACCGGTAGAAGAAACCGTAACAGAGCCATCTGTATCACCGTTACATGAAGGAGTATTCACATCAACTGTAACGACGATAGCCGGACCACCTTGTACTGTGAATGTGTACTCAGCAGTACAACCGTTTTCATCTTGCGCATAGATAGTGTGATCACCAACGTTCAAGTTATTCAAAACAATGGTAGAAGCACCACCTTCCAACAAATACGTTCCGTCGTTTACCAGCGAGAAGTCAACGTCGCCTGTACCACCGAACCATGCAACGATTTTAGTTACATCGGTAGAGTTGAAACACTCACCTACACCTGAAGCAGAAGCTTCCATGCTAATAGCCAGAGGACTAGAAACGGTGAAGTTGTTACCCTGAGCAGTACAACCGCTTGCATCGGTAGCAACGAAGTAGTATGAACCACCGGTCAAACCTGAGTAGTTTGGAGTTGATACCACGATTGGATCGTTATTACCATCCAACACTGCAGTTCCATTGTTGTTGAAGAGAGCGAATGACAATGCACCGGTTCCACCGCCATAGTTGGCTGCATCCGTGCTTACTGAACCGTTATTCTCTCCGGCACATTCAATAGCGCCTCCAATGCTACCTGAAAGAAGAACAGGCGAAACTTCGAGATTCACCACTTGAGTTGCCTCACAAGCAATTCCCGTTGGGTTAGCCAATAGGTTGTCGAAGCGGGTATCACGCGCTGAAATGGTGTAAACTCCGCTGCTCAATTGATCGTACATTTCTGTACCATCGCTTGACAAACCTTGAGAAACACCGTCCAAGAAGAACTCATAAAATGCTTGAGCGCCAGTAGCTGCGACATTGATTACACCATTTTCGGAGTCTGAGCAACTTGGTGCTGTAGAAGTAGCGTTCACAGCCAGATCACACGCAAATAAGCAAAGACCATTGTCGTATGTAGCTGCAGCATTGAAGTTGATCGCTGTATTGTCGGTGCAACCCGCTACACAGCCTGTAGTGCTTGAGAACGCAAATGAACCATAAACAGGGACTGTTCCAGCACCAGCATAGTTCGGAAATATCTGCAAATTGAAAACACCACAGATTTCACCATCGGTTGTGATTTGACCAAGTAGAACTTTCAAATCAGCACCTGCTTGTGAGTTCGGGTTGTCGGGAAGGACAAACCAAGTGCCTCCAACCGGCGTGTTCACTACAAACTCGCTGGTTCCGTATGGAGCATCGTCGAAAGCCTGGTTTTGCCAAGGCTGAGCCACGTCTTCTGCTTTGAATACCGGATTGGCGGCACCGTCTTCGTTGCAGCTAATACCAATGGTCATGTATGAATCGTACTCCGCCAGAGGCTGCGAAGCGTAAATGATACATGGCAAGGCATCACCGGTTGTTCCGGCTGCCGCAAAATTCCAGATACCCGAACCGGATACTGAAAGCGACAATGGGTTATCGTCGTTGCCGGAAACCGTAGTAACCCGGTCTGTAGCGTTTTGGGTGTTGGCATAAATACGATAAGTCGTATGCCCTGCCGGATAGTCGGCTACCGATCCGTTATCGGTGTAAAACGCCTCAACGGTTATGCTGGTTACCTGAGCTTGAGTGCTTGAAATAGCTCCCAGACAAACAGCAAGAAAAAGTAATGCTCTATTCATGAGTTGTTATGGTTTGGATACAGATTAATGTTTGTTTCAACCGCCAAATATAGTCGGCAACGAGTATCTATAAAATTTTTCTTTCCACATTCTTGAAATGAAAAAGGCCCCCAATTGGGAGCCTTTTCACTATCGTTCAAAATCTTTACAGATTATTTCACCATCACATTAAACACCTGAGTTTCAGAACCGCTGTTGATTGTCAATGCGTAAACGCCTGAAGCCAATGCAGCAGTGTTCATGGTAACGGTCTTCTGACCGAACACTACACCAAGGTTTTCTTCAACTACAACCTGTCCAAGGCTATTTACCATGCGAACGGTCATGCGCTGAGCAACTGCAGCTTCGAATTGAACATTCAACTGATCGTCAGCAGGCACTGGGAACACGCGAACATTTGCAGCAGCAGAAGATTCATTAACCGATGCTGGAGCGCAAGCTTCACATGTGTCGAATGTCCAGCAAACGGTTACAGGGTTGCCATCGGCACGAACCAGTTGACGGTTGTCACTGAAACCACTATTGTCAACACCGCATCCTCCGATTTCAGTAAAATCTGCTGTCTCTTCTGTGAAGTCGGCTCCGGCAGGCGTACCCACGCGGAACTTGTAAAAAATAGAGCTGATACAAACCTGAGGAACAGTAACTGACCACGTTCCATCACCATCGGTGTCGGTCATTTGCAACGCACCATCTTGCCAGTTTGGCTGAGTGAAATCACCCATTACCCACATAACCTGACCTGCAGCAATTTGCAATGCACCCGGACGTACTTCAAAAGTAACGTCGCCAGGAGCTATAACAGCGCCACATGGCTCTGCAGAGTTGTAACAAACGGAAGGCAATACTTCCGGTGTATCAGCAACAACGGTCAATTGACGGTTGCCGATTCCTTCCCAACCACCTGCACCTACACGGAATTTATATTCGTAAGCTCCTGCAGACAAATTCAACGTAATGGTCCAAATACCATCGCCATCGTCATCGCTCATCGGCGAGCCATTTGCCCAATCGGTAGCAGTTCCCATGAGGTTAACGCCTGGTGAAGTGTCTAAGCATGATGCATTCATGTCAACACTGAACGTGATTGCAACCGGCTGTGAACATGGATCGCATGAGTTCCAGCAGTAAACCGGAAGAACTGTGTTTGCATCGGTAATTGACAACAAACGGTTTTGACCGTCACCGCAAGGTGCACCAACAGCTTCATTCGGGTAAATCCAATCGTTACCGTTGATGTACTTATACTGGATTGGGTCAGCAGTTGCGGTCGCAATGGTTGTTTCCCAGATGTTGTTACCATCCCAGTCCTGGAGCGGAACAAACGTTGTCCAGTTTACGAACGAACCGTTTACGTGAACACCGGAAGGGCTGATATCTTCACCTGGCTCTGCGAAGATTCCATCAGCATCCAAATCTACTGTGCTCATATCTACACGCAGACGAATTGCATTTTGACCGCAATCCGCGCACTCACCGTAGCATACAGAATATGAAGTGGCCTCACTGCCTACCATGATTTGGCGGTTGCTGTTGCCG
>CALQJP020000188.1 GCA_943330925.2 Chryseobacterium gleum | reverse complement strand
TACAGTACGTTTTCAATTGCCTTCGTTACAATTCGTACAGGACCAAACAAATCCCATCCGCCGTGCGAGCCATGCGTTATTTTTAGTTGATTCCCATAAAAACCAATGGCCACAATTCGATTGGATTCCGGTTCATGGTTGGCGCCTACAAGCGTTTTGGTGAAACGTCCGGCGTCGGCCGCCAAGCCGCCGGTTACAATCACATCGGCCGACAAATCTTCGTTTATACCTCGAACCAAATCATCGCCATTGACAGAAATACCATCCGAAAAAACGAGTATGTGACACAAACCCTCTCCCTTCAATTTCTGTGTAATTGAGCGCCCACACTCAAAACTATTTGCTGAATCCTCAACATGGGTCTCAACCACTTTCAGCGCAGTCTTCTCAAACTTACAAGCTGAAACACTGACCGTGTTGTCATTCACTTCATCGCCATGGATTTCACCTGCAGTGCTGGCAAGTACAATATCTGCTTCGGGGTAGATTTTCCGAATCTCTCCATAAACGGAGTCGTTGGCCAACGTGTCTATTCCGCCAAAGGCATAAACCAAATTGGGTTGAAATGAAACAGATGGTGCTACCGCCCATCCCTTGCCTTCTCGCCAGAGGTGCTGCTGAACTTTCATGTGGTTTCGGATTAGTGATTTAGTGGTTAAGGTCTTTACCTAATCGAGGGTCAATATAAGGAATTCCGTTCATTAAACCCAAAGCATTCATCAAGCGGAAGCATCCATATCAATATTGATTAGGTTTGTAACCTGAATTTCAGCACATGTCCATAGTAGTAGAAAAAGTCACCAAAACCTACGGAAGTCAACGCGCACTGAATGATGTTTCATTCGAAATAGGACGTGGACAAATCGTCGGCTTTCTAGGCCCAAATGGGGCCGGTAAAAGCACCATGATGAAGATTATTACGTGCTATATCCCTCCTACTTCGGGCAATGTTACTGTGTGTGGCTTCAACGTAATGAGGCAAAGCACCGAAGCGAAGCGTTGCATCGGCTACCTGCCCGAACACAACCCGCTTTATACAGACATGTATGTGCGCGAATACCTTTCATTCATAGGCGGCATGTACAACATACCGAACGTAAAATCGCGTGTGGAGGAAATGATTGAAACAGTAGGCCTTCAGCCGGAAGCACATAAAAAAATTGAAACCCTCTCCAAAGGTTATCGCCAGCGAATCGGGCTTGCTCAGGCATTAATTCACGACCCACAAGTACTTATTCTCGATGAACCTACGAGTGGATTAGACCCCAACCAGCTGGTCGAAATTCGCAACCTGATTGTTGCTGTCGGAAAAACAAAAACCGTTATGCTATCCACGCACATCATGCAAGAAGTAGAAGCCATGTGCGACAAGGCGTTCATCATCGACCGCGGCAATATCGTAGCCAATAATCTCGACATTCATGAACTCGCGAAAGAGGGCAAACGACTGGAGGAAATCTTTAAGGAAGCCACGAGGAAAATGACTAGTGACAAATGACAAGTGACAAGTGACTCGTTATTCGTCATTAGTCACTAGTAATTGGTCATTTCTTTCGGCACAACACACACCGGTATGGGTTTCATTTTATGTTGATTCGCTGCATTCATTCTCCGGTAAATAGACAACACTTCTTGTTGTCGCTCGCTCAACACAACCGTCGATTCATCCGAAGATCCTACAAACCGCATCGCCCATTCAAGCTCGGGATAACTCGCCCCAATCTGATCTTCATCCGAGCGATCATCGCCCCACAAACCATCCGTAGGTGCTGCCAGTTGGATGGATTGCGCGACACCCAGATAGGCCGCAAGTTCATAAACCTCCGTCTTCATTAAATCGGCAATGGGTGAAACGTCTACACCTCCATCGCCATACTTCGTATAGAAACCTACACCAAAATCCTCCACCTTATTGCCTGTGCCCGCAACGAGAAGATGGTGTATGCCTGCATGGTAGTATAGTGTTGTCATGCGCAAGCGGGAACGCGTATTGGCCATTGCAAGGTGCTGCGTATGTTCATTGTCTGACTCACCTTTCATCGACTGCATGAACAAGTCGTATGCGGGCGTTAGATCAACTCGAGCATCGAACACATTGGCATGCCTTTCCTTTAACCAGGCAATATGCTCTTGCGCTCGCGTCACTTGGCTCGCAGCCTGGTGAATAGGCATTTCAAGTAGCAACGTTTTACGACCCGTCAAAGCACAGAGGCTAGACGTCAATGCCGAATCAATACCTCCGCTTACTCCAACAACAAAACCGGACGTGCGGCTGGTCTCCGAGTAATTCGCCAGCCAATGCACCATATGATCAATAACAGCCTGATGATTCATAATAGAAAAATAAAAAGTCCCGCCAAAGATGGCAGGACTTTCCAATGAATGCGTTACGTTGTTAAAACAATATACCGATCTGTAGAGAAACAAAATTACTGATCCCCTTCATATCAAATACCTTCGGAGTATTGTCGACTGCGTTAAAATCCGGCTCATTGTTGGAGGCCGCAACTCCCTCTCCCTTCAACACATTGCTAAATGCGTTGTTTAAACATACGCCGGCCACTATGCTTGCATCTCCGCTTAGGTTGTATTCAATACCACCGGCGATGATCAGGCTCGATCGGAATATGCTGATGTCACGCCCTATGTCTTCGTCTTCAATGGACTCGTCTGTAACCAGTGTAGCATCTGTCCAACGCAATGAATCGGGATTGGTGCCATTCTCCAGTTTCTTATAATCAACGACATCATCAGACTTTGCTTTTATGTTTATTCCCAATCCAACACCCACCTGGGCCCAGTAGGTTATGTAACCTATTTCATTGGTGCGAAGCTTCAACGTAAGAGGCACTTCGGCATACTTCAACATGTAGGTGCGATTCATACTCGCAATAGTGCGCTGACCATCACCCGTAATGCGCTCATCGAAATACGAAAGTTGACCACCGGTATTGAAAAGATTAAATCCGGTACCTATTGCGTAATTATCCGTAAACATTTTATCGATTGACACTCCAAAACCGAAGTTAAATTGGTTATCACCCGAAGTCAAATTCTTGTTGTCAGGTTTTAGCCAAGAGATATTCGGATCGACGTGCAATGCGATTTTCCATTGCTTGGTTTGTGCCTCGACCGCAGTTGTGAGCAATGCGGTGAGCATGAAAAGAAAAATTTTTTTCATACGGTTCGTTTAACTGTTTTAAAATTGCCTCTATGAGGTTTTCAAATCTATTCAATTTATTTATTGCTCGCAACGTCTTTTTGGCCTTGTTATTCATAATGGCATGTGGATGCAATGACGATAAGCCGCTAAGCAAGATTGAAATTGCACCACACGCGGCAGAACTCAGTGCCAAGGCACGCTCGTTCGATGTCGATTTATTTTCCTGTGACTTTAATGAACCCGCGCGCTGTGCCGACACCCTCCGATCGAACTATGGAAATTTCTTTTGTGGGTTTGTGGAAGACGATTTGCGTCTCGCGGCTTGCGGCAGTGATAGTGTAGGATCATTGCTGGCGATGTTTACCTCCGACCCCCAAATCAAGGAAACACACCGTGCAGTAATGGAACTTTTCCCGAATGAAAAACGGCAAGTCCTCACGCAAGAGTTCAACGGCGTTGTGCAGCGATGGAATCATTTCTTTCCTGCCAAACCTGTTCCCGAAATCATTTACTACTGCTCGGCCTGGAACAGAAGCATTGCCACTACCGATAGTGTCATAGGCATTGCGCTCGATTGCTACCTGGGGCGCGACCACGATATCACGCAGAAACTTTCGCCCGACTTCTTTCCGGCTTACAAGAAAGAAAACATGGATGAACGCTACCTCATTGCAGATGCTGTTAAAGGATTTGCAGCGTGGAATGCACGCAACATCTATCAACCCAAAGACCTGCTTTCCGAATTGGTGTTCTACGGAAAAATCATGTACGTGGCGGAGGCACTCGCGCCCGAGCTGCCCGACTCCATCCTGATGAGCTGGAGCCCGGAACAAATGGAATGGGCCATAGCCGGCGAAGAAAATGTTTGGAAAACACTGGCCAATGAGAAGACGATGTACCATTCGAAGCCGTTTGAAATCAACAAGTGGTTTGCCGATGGTCCGTTTACTTCGGCTGCAGGCATACCGCAGCAAAGCGCTCCTCAACTGGGGGTTTGGATGGGCTGGAACATCATTCGCAGCTACATGAAAAAATACCCGGAAACCTCCATCGATGCAATGCTGATTGAAAGCGACAACCAGCGTTTGCTCTCGGCCTATGTGCCCGGTAAACGATGAAGCAGCACTACATTTGCGCTATGAAACTCGAGCAAATCCGATTCGACATAACCCTCGACGACAATAACGTTCCGGAGAAAATCAACTGGACAGCCACTGAAAATGGCCGCGCTGCGGAAGCAAAAGCAATGATTCTCTCCGTTTGGGACAAAGAAGAACAGAATGCACTTCGCATTGATCTTTGGAACAAAGAAATGCAGGTCGATGAGATGAAACAATTCGTTCATCAAACCATACTTACCCTTGCCGATAGCTTCGAGCGCGCCACAAACGAAAAGGCCATGGCTGATACCATGCGCGACTTTTGCGCTTACTACGCCGAGAAGATGAACATCATGAATAAGTACTGAGTACTGGGTACTGAGTACGAATCCCCAGTCCTCAGTACCCAGTCTCCAGTCTCCAGTACCCTGTCCCCAGTCCCCAAAAAAATGCTCCCCACCAACGCCACATTCCTCAAATCGTCTACTCTCATCGAGCAATGCCCTGCGCCCGAAAAACCGGAGTTCGCTTTCATTGGTCGCAGCAACGTGGGCAAGAGCAGTCTCATCAACATGTTGGTGAACAAAAAAAACATGGCGAAGACCTCCGGCACACCGGGGAAAACAAGGCTCATCAACCACTTCGAAATAACCAGCAACAGTGGCTCTTGGTATTTGGTCGATTTACCCGGATACGGCTATGCCAAGATTTCCAGAAGCGAGCGAGAAAAGTGGGAAATCATGATTGATCAATACCTCAGTGATCGCGAAAACTTGGTGTGCACATTTGTTCTTATTGATGTGCGACATGAGCCTCAAAAAAACGACCTGGAATTTTGCCTGAAACTCGGGCAAGACGGAATTCCATTCGCCCTGGTTTTCACGAAGGCCGACAAAGAAAAACCGGGTGCTGTAGAACGCAATGTCAATGCATTCTGTGCCAAATTGCTCGAACAATTCGCAGAGCTGCCGAATATATTCGTGACATCCGCTACAGAGCGCACAGGCCG
>CALQJP020000187.1 GCA_943330925.2 Chryseobacterium gleum | reverse complement strand
ATGGAAGGCTTTACCGGCTTTCTTTCGACCCGCTTTTTCACCAACGAAATGGAATGGCGTTACACCGGTATTTTCGAGTACCCGCATTTGGAAGTTAGCAAGGTGCGCATGATCAACCACATGATACCTACCGATAGCTGGGAAGTGCGTTTTGGCGGAGGCAACAAACTAGAGTTGTGGAGTTGCGATGCTGCAGGAGCGAGCGAAAAGAAAGTATCGCGCTTCGATACCACCGCTGTGAAAGACCAACTGTTGTTGTTCAAAAAGATACACGTCGAGTCGTTCAACACACAACTGAGCGAACAGCAAACCGACAGCCTGCGCAATGCCTCACCAGCCTACACGCTCGAAGTAACCGACAACAACGGCAAGAGCACCGCCATCGATCTTCACCTCAAGCCATCGAAAAAAGCCATCGAAGACGACTACGGCAACATCATTCCCTTCGACCTGGATTACTTCTGGGCGAAAACCCAAGACGGCGAAATAGCCATGGCACAGTCCTACAATTTCAGTCCGCTGTTGAATCCGATTGGGAAGTTTGTGCCTGTGTATTAATTTGATTGCATATAAACACCCGCTACAAATGAAGAATATCGATAAGCTAAGTATTGAGAAGGCGTTCAAGCTTTTCGATTCGGGTGATATCGATTCCATTGAGATTGGCACGACCAAAGGCCTTCAACAAATTCATCTGTACCTTTTCGAAGGGCTTTATGATTTTGCAGGAAAAGTCAGGACACACAACATCTCGAAAGGCGGTTTTCGATTTGCAACTGCGCTCTATTTATCTGAGGCATTGGCCAAGGTTGAACTCATGCCTGAAACCACATTTGAAGAAATCATTGCGAAATATGTTGAGATGAACATCGCCCACCCCTTCATGGAAGGTAATGGCCGAACCATGCGCATCTGGCTCGACTTGATTCTGAAAACAAGGTTAAAGAAGGTGGTAGATTGGCAGCAGATCGACAAGCATCAGTACTTGCAAGCCATGGAGCGAAGCCCCATCAACGACCTGGAGCTAAGAACACTTTTAGCAGGTCACCTCACAGAAGATATTTCAAACCGTGAAATCATATTCAAGGGCATTGAACAGTCCTATTACTACGAGGGCTATGAAAAGGATCAGGATTCAGAATTGTAATTCGATCTTCGTTAACGCTCAATCACCAATCTCTTATTCACCACGAAACGGTCCGATACCAATTGCAGCGTGTAGCAGCCCGAGCTAAAGCCATGCGCATTCAATTCACTTCGGGAAGAGGAAATGGTTTGTTGCATCAACAACCTGCCCTGCTGATCAAAAAGAGTCAATTGCACAGGCAGATTCGCTTCTTTCGGCAATATAATATTCACTGCACTCGAAGCCGGATTGGGGTATAGTCGAATCTCATCGGCTATTCTAATTTCCCCAACCTCCAGCGGCTGATGGATCCAGGCAGCCAATCCGCCTCCGGTGTTTCCGATGATCAAATCATTCAGCCCGTCGTTATCCAAATCGGCTGAGGCGGGCGCTGTGCGGGCTCCTTCGCGTATGTGCTCAAAGTCGGCAGATACCAATTCAAATATTCCTTGCAGGTTATCGTCGATGCCGTTGTAGTGCATCATAGGACCGGTTTCAGTTCCCAATAGCAAGTGGGTCGAACCATCCGAATTGCGGTACATGCAAGGAACGCTTTTGCCCTGTATACCCAGTATACTCGTTGCTACCGCATGGCCAAGTGAGTCGGTTTGCCACTCAAAAACGGGCGAAGTCAAAGACCCAACATTGCGATAGTACACGACGCTTCCGTTCAAGCAACCCACCAGCAAATCGTTCTTGCCGTCTTCATCCACATCAAAAATCTGAGGTGTGGCACTCTGCCCCACATCGATGGCCTCGCCCGAATTGTCGGCCATTGGTCCGGCTTGCAACTCGAAAGACACAGTTGAACCCTGCGAGGTATTGTTGAACAGGTGCAGGTTTCCATCCAAATTACCCACTACCAAATCGCGGTCGCCATCGCCATCCAGATCGCCCAGTGCAGGAGCAATGTTGAGCCATTGCAGTGCTGGAATATTGAGCAGATTGGTATCGGCCAAATCGAACGCAGGTTGTATGCTTGTGCCGACGTTCTTGAAATAATGCAACCGCGATGCATAGGTTTCATTCAGGTTAAAACGCTTTCGATTGGAAACGATCATATCGACCAGGCCATCGCCGTTCACATCACCAAGTGTAGGATAAGCACCTGCGCCCAGATCAATCATACCGTTCTGAAGAAAGTTATCCTGCATACGCACAAACGAAGGCGCAGCGTTCGAGCCCTCATTGAGATAGAGCAGCAGACTTCGTTGGTCGGCGGCGTCTGTATCTGCATTCGGACTCACAACCAGGTCAAGGACACCATCGTTATTTACATCCACGAAATAACTTCCCAGAAACGTGATCATTTCCGCCGGAAAGCCATTGCCAAAGGTTGCAGGGAAATCGTAGTGAACCACGGCTGCACTGTCTTGGCCCGTGCTCGATTCAATGAGCATGATTGCTGTGAGCGAGTTGGCGCTTACATCGCCAATGATCAAATCCTTTAATCCATTGTTGTCGAGGTCGTACATCGCTGTAGTGCCTCCCGTGTGCCTCTGCGGGCCCTCATCTTCTCGTGGGTCAATGACATTGAAATCGCATTCGAAATCAGTTCCCAATAGCAGCGCAAAACTCTCCACGCTTTCGCCAAACATTCCGTAGCAGCGGTTTCGGCATTTGAAGTCAACAACACCGCAGTTGCCATTTTCAATCGCCATGTTCTTGTAGAAATAGAGCGACGAACTGAACTCATTCCAGCTCCACATGTCCATATCGCCGTCGTTGTCGTAGTCGTCGATAGCAGGCACATCGGGTGAAATGCAAAACACGCCCGACGTAAGCGGTGCCGAGCCATCCCACTCATAGAGCGCCAGTATGTTGGGGTTTACTGTAGTGTCGAAAGACAGCTCAGTTGTTGACGTATTGAGGTAGATTTTGAATCCGCTTCCCGAATTGGCGCAGATATCTTCTTTGCCATCACAGTTCATGTCGCGCAACAACACCCAATTGCGCAGATTGACCGGAAATGCATCGTTGTATTCCTGCGAGTAGCGGTAGTCGTATGTACCCGGCACGCTCGATTCATTCACAAAAACGGAAATCTTGCCTCCATTGCGATCAAACACAAACAAGTCCTTCACACCGTCGACATTGGCATCGAACGTTGACACCTGGCAGGAGTTGAGTCCACCGGCCCAGGGGTCAGAAAATTGATTGCTATTGGACGAAACAGGAATATCAGAGACTCTGGTAAATTGAGCCCGAACAATCTGCTGAGAGCAAATGATTAAAACTAAAATTCTATAGAAGTTCATGCGAATCATAAGCTTGTTTGAAAAAAATTCTTCGCGGAAGATTTTCATCAAGCAGCCGTTTCATAAAGCTTGAAAATATTCTTGGAAGACATGAGCTTAGCTGCAATTTCAATAACAGCCATTGCCTGCTCTTTCGACACGGAAGGAAAATCGGCCACAAACTGATCTACAGTCCCTTCGCTTTTCAAATAATCAAACAAAGTCTCGATAGTAACCCGTGTTCCTTTGAAAACCGGTTGATTTCCCAAAATATCGTGGCCTATTGAAATTATTTCATCCGCTTTGTGCATGTAACAAATATAGATAGTACTGTTTGCAGAACTTACAATACCATGAAAAATCAGCAACCTCAGAACTCGAAATAGAATACGGCTGTTATACAGTAGCAAATACGAAGATTTGACAATCCCTTCGCATCTTTGCGCCCTATGACCCGAGCCCTATTCTTCATTTTCGTCTTTGTATGTTCCATCGTCCAAGCCCAGGCCCAACCTCCGCGCGGTAACAAGCAAGGCGGCGGTCCGCGCCAAGCTATGAACGGAAAGGTGTATGGGAAAATCATCGATGCCGACACCAAGAAGCCTGTGGAATATGCGGTAGTTCAGGTATTCAAGGCGGTAGCGGCGGGTGAAGACAGCACGAAAGCAGCCTTGATTGGCGGAGGTATTTCAGCAGCCAATGGCGACTTCAGCGTTGAGAATGTCCCGGTGGGAGAAAGCATGACGCTTGCGGTAAACTTCGTGGGCTATGGGATTCACCGCAGCAACTTCACGCTAAACCCAGGGCAAGGCATGGGCATGCCCGAGAAGGATTTGGGCAACATCAAACTCGCGGTGAGCAGCACCATGAAGGAAGTGGTCATCGACGGCGGAGATAGCGACTTCAAAATCGAATTCGACAAACGCATTTACGACGTAGAGAAAAACCCAATGAATGCCGGAGGTACAGCTGAAGACGTGCTGCGCAACATTCCCTCTGTGCAAGTAGATCTGGATGGCAATGTATCGATGCGCAACAGTGCTCCTCAGATTTTCATAGACGGCAGACCAACAACACTCACCATCGACCAAATACCGGCCGATGCCATTCAGAAAGTGGAAATCATCACCAATCCTTCCGCTAAGTACGACGCAGGTGGCGGCGGAGGTGGCATTGTAAACATTGTGATGAAGCACAACCGAGGCATGGGTTACAACGGTAGCCTTCGTGCCGGTGCTGATAGTCGCCCACGCACCAACATCGGCGGCGACATCAACCTTCGTCAGGGGAAGTTCAACTTCTTCGCCAATGGAAACTACAACCAGCGCAAGAGCATCAGCCGCGGCACAACCGATCGAATCTCCTATTTGCCTTACGATACAACAAGCCTAAGTCAGAGTCAGGTTTCGACTAACCTGGGCTACTTCCTGAGCGGAAAAATCGGATTAGACTGGTTTGCCGACAACCGCAATACCTGGACACTTTCTCAAAGCATTACGAAGGGTCAGTTCAATCCGTACGATACCATTTACGCTCAAACCGACACGCTGTTCAACGACATTACCATTGGCAGCAGCAGTTATGATCGTAATTCGGAAACCAACAGAAAGTTTCAGAACTACGGCACTAGCCTGCTATTCAAACACCTCTTTGCCAAAGAAGGCACCGAGCTTACTGCCGACATGAACGTAAACCTGATAGAAAGCTCGTTTCAGGGGGATTACGTAAGCCGATATTCCGATATACCAGCGAACATTCAACGCCAATCGGGTGGCGGAAGAATGCAGCTTTATACTTCTCAAACCGACTTTACCAATAAAATCAGCGATAAGTTGAAAATAGAAGCCGGGCTGCGCGGATCGGTTCGACACTACGAAAGCATCTACGATAATTTTCGTCTGAATGACGCGACCGGGCAATACGAGCAACTTCCCGGCTTAT
>CALQJP020000186.1 GCA_943330925.2 Chryseobacterium gleum | reverse complement strand
TAGCACACCATGACGAACGAAATAAAACTTACTCAGTTCAGCAAGGGCTCCGGTTGTGGTTGTAAGATTTCACCGGCGGTACTGAAAGAAATTTTGCACACGAACGATGCGTTTCCGCGTGACCCTTTGCTTTGGGTGGGCAGCGAAACCCACGACGACGCAGCGGTATATGCCTGGAATGAAAACGAAGGCCTGATAGCTACTACGGATTTTTTCATGCCGATGGTTGACGACGCTTACACCTTTGGGAAAATAGCAGCGGCCAATGCATTGAGCGATGTGTATGCTATGGGAGGAAAACCCATGATGGCGCTCGCGGTGTTGGGATGGCCAATTGAAAAAATTCCCGCTGCGTTTGCCTCGCAAGTCATTGAAGGCGGCCGATACATCTGTCGAATGGCGGGTATTCCGCTTGCGGGTGGTCATAGCATTGAAAGCACAGAACCGATTTTCGGATTGGCGGTAAACGGTCGTGTGAGCAAAGCGAATTTGTTGCGCAACAGTGGAGCGCAAGCAGGCGATGTGCTATACCTGACGAAGCCTCTTGGGGCCGGCATCGTAACCGCCGCAATGAAGCGAGGACAGTTGAAGGATATTGAGCATCTAAACACGTGCGTAACCTACATGAGCACACTCAATAAAATAGGAGAAGACATCGCATCGCATGTGGATGTGCATGCGATGACCGATGTGACCGGCTTTGGCCTTGCCGGTCATTTGCTGGAAATGTGCGAGGCCAGCGGACTTACGGCTCGAGTTGATTTTGCATCATTGCCGGTTTATCCGTTTTTGGATGCGTATGTATCAGCGCATATTTATCCGGATATGACCATGAAGAATTACGCACATTATGCATCCAAGATTGATCAACTTTCGTTGCAGCAATTGCTTGTAATGTGTGATCCGCAGACGAGCGGAGGATTGCTCATTGCTGTGCCGCCGCAAGCGGCTGCTTCTTTGGAGCAGCGCATGCGCGATTTCGGATGTGGTGCTTTTGCGCGGCCGGTGGGCGTGATGGTGGAGAGAGAAGAGAAGTTTATCGCGTTGAGTTAGCAGTTGAATTCAATCGAGACAGAATAACAAAATAGAAAAGCCCCGCAACGCGGGGCTTTTTCCTGTCTAAGTGCACCCACTTGGGATCGAACCAAGGACCCACTGATTATGAGTCAGTTGCTCTAACCGTCTGAGCTATGGGTGCAAAATTTCGGGTGCGAATATACACACGTATTAATGCGCTTCAAGCCAATTAATACCTGTATTCATATCTACAACCAGCGGAACACGGAGCTGCACTGCTCCGCTCATTTTTTCTGCGACCAGCGTTTTCAATTCTTCGACCTCTGCGAGGTGTGCATCAAAAACCAATTCATCGTGCACTTGCATAATCATGCGCGAACGCATGTTGCGCTTTTTGATTTCGCGATCGAGGTTGACCATGGCAACTTTGATGATATCGGCAGCAGAGCCTTGGATGGGAGCGTTGATGGCGTTGCGTTCTGCAAACCCACGCACCACGGCATTGGCTGAGTTGATATCGGCCAAATACCTGCGCCGACCGAGTATCGTTTCGATGTAACCTTGCTTGCGGGCAAGCTCGATGGTTTCATGTTGGTAGCTTTTCAAACTTGCAAATTGCTGGAAATACGCGTCAATAATCGATTTGGCTTCACCGCGCGGAATGCCTAGGTTTTGAGCCAAGCCGAAAGCGCCCTGTCCGTAGATGATTCCGAAGTTGACTGCTTTGGCCTTGGAGCGCATGTCTTTGCTTACCTCGCTTAGCGGCACGCCAAACACTTTGGCGGCAGTTGCCTTGTGAATGTCTTCACCGTGCAAAAAAGCTTCACACATATTTTCATCGTTGCTTAGCGATGCAATGATGCGCAATTCAACTTGCGAATAGTCGGCAGATAGCAGCGTGTATTCTTCGTTGCGCGGAATGAAGGCTTTGCGAATTTCTTTTCCGCGAGGCGTGCGAATAGGAATGTTTTGCAGGTTGGGATTGTTTGAAGCCAATCGGCCTGTAGCGGCTACGGTTTGTCCGTAGTTGGTGTGCACCCTTCCCGTGTGTTTGTTGATGAGTTCCGGCAATGCATCCACATAGGTTGATTTCAGTTTGCGCAATTCGCGGTAGTCGAGTATGCGCGCGATGATAGGATTGTCGTGTTCGAATTTGGAGAGCGTGGCTTCGTCGGTGCTGTATTGTCCGGTTTTCGTTTTCTTCACCTGGTCGGTGATTTTCATTTTTTCAAACAAGATCACACCGAGCTGTTTGGGCGAGTCGACATTGAATTTCTCGCCGGCCATGGCACATACTTCTTCTTCGACGGCGAGTATATCGGCCTGCAGCGTTTGGCTGTAATTTCGGAGGAAGAGCTCGTCCACTTTTACACCCTCCCATTCCATGTCGGCCAGCACGGTGATGAGTGGAATTTCAACATCATCGAACACGCTTCTGATTTTTCCTGTCTGCAATTCGGGTTCAAACCGTTCTTTCAATTGCAAGGTTATATCGGCATCTTCGGCGGCATAGTCGGAGACTGCTTCGGGCGCCAGATCGGCCATCGAGCCCTGCGATTTCCCTTTCTTCCCGATAAGTGTCTCGATCGAGATCGGAGAGTACTGCAGGTAATTTTCACTGAGTTCATCCATGCCGTGTTTACCATCGGGGTTCATGAGGTAGTGGGCTATCATGGTGTCGAAAATGCGATTGCGCACACTGATGCCATATTTAAGCAGCATCTTGTAATCGTATTTGTAGTTCTGCGCAACGAGTTCTTTCGAAGCATCTTCGAAAATCGGCGCGAATCGATGCAGCAGTACTTTGGCTTGCTCTTCATCGGCCGGCACGGGTAGGTAGAATGCCTCGTGCGGCTTCATGGAAAATGAAATACCTACCAGTGAAGCGTTGATAGGGTCTAACTCTGTAGTTTCCGTATCGAAGCAAAAAATCGCTGCTTTTTTAAGCTGCTCCACGAGTGCGTGAATGTCTTCGTCTTCCTGCACCAGGTGGTAGTGGTGTGCCACGTCTTGAAGGGTTTTATAGGAAGTTTTCGGTTGATCATTCTCCGCATCTGTGTCTTCCACAAAAAACAGCTCGCCTTGCACGCCCTTATCAGCAACGGGAGTTTCGCCAACTACACGCTTGAGCAGCGCTCTGAATTCCAACTCTTCGAAAACCGAGGTAATCTTTTCTTTGTCGAACTCTCTTACCAGAAGCCGCTCTTCTTCCAGATCTACCGGCACGTCGAGAATGATGGTCGCGAGCTTTTTGGAAAGCAGTGCGATGTCTGTATTGTTTTCGACGTTTTCTTTTTGCTTTCCTTTGAGTTTGTCGGTATTAGCCAATAACCCCTCGAGCGATCCGAATTCTTGAACGAGTTTCGTTGCCGTTTTTTCACCAATTCCCGGAATTCCCGGAATGTTGTCGACCGCATCGCCCATCATACCGAGGATGTCGATGACCTGTGCAACGTTGCTGATCCCAAATTTTTCGCACACCTCCGGTACGCCGAGAATATCGGCCTCGCCGCCACCGCGGCCCGGGCGGTATACGAAGATGTTGTCTGAAACAAGCTGCCCGTAGTCTTTGTCGCTTGTCATCATATACGTAGTAAAGCCCGCTTGCTCCGCCTTTTTCGCCAACGTGCCAATAACATCGTCAGCCTCGTATTTGCTTACCTGATAGACCGGAATGTTCATGGCTTCGATGATGCGCACGATGTAAGGAAAGGCAAGCTTAATATCTTCAGGAGTTTCATCGCGATTGGCTTTGTACTCCGGAAACTCCGCAACCCGAATCGTTTCTTCGTGTGGATCGAAGACCACGGCCAGGTGACTGGGTTTTTCTTTTTTGAGAATGTCGAGCAGCACATTGGTAAACCCGAACATCGCTGATGTGTTGAGCCCCTTGGAGTTGATTCGAGGGTTCTTGATGAAGGCGTAATATGCTCTGAAAATCAAGGCATATGCGTCGAGTAGGAATAGTTTTTTATCGGTTTCCTTGGAGAGCATGCGAGGGGATTTAGTTGGGATGCGAATTTCGGTGAAGTGAAAGCACACCAAGCAAAGCGGATAAAAAGTTTTGTGTGCATGACAATAATCAACTACTTTGCTTCACCTTTTATAGGATGTTAACTAACCATAAACCTCAAATTACCGAAAACATGAAGCAGTTTTTACTGTCTACTATGTTCTGTGTTATTGCCTCACTGGTAGGCTTGGCGCAGGCTCCCGTGAACGATGTGTGCGCAAGCGCCATACCGATAACCGTCAATGGCGGCTATGTGAGTTGTAACAATTCCAATACAGTGACCAATGCGGCCAACCCCAGTTGCGGTGGCGGAACCGCCATCAAGGACATTTGGTATTCGTTTGTTTATACTGGCGGAACTGTTGTCATCGAAACGCAGTTGGGAACAAACACCGACACGCGTATTGCGCTCTACTCAGCTTGTGGAGGAACACAGTTGGGGTGCAACGACGACTTCGGCGGAACCTACCGTTCTTCTTTGTCGTTCACTTGCGCGCAACTCACTGTGGGCAACACGTACTACATTCAGGCGGGTGGTTACAACGCGGTAATAGGTACGTTCACGTTGCAGGTAACAGCAAGCGGTATTTTGGGTTGTACAGACCCAATGGCTACTAATTACACTGCATGCGCTACTCAAAACAACGGTACCTGCTCGTATCCTGTATTGACAGCACAATTCAATTATGCTCCAACCGGAACGAACTGTTTAAATGTGCAGTACACCAGCACCAGCTCAGGTAACATTACCGCTTACAACTGGTCGTTCCCTGGGGGAAACCCGTCGACATCGACTGCTCAGAATCCGGTGGTTACCTATCCTGCAGGCGGCACATATTCGGCTACTCTTACAGTAACGGATGCAGCAACGTCGAACACCGCAACCAACAACAACGTGTTGGTTACAACAGGAAGCATTGTGACTGTTGACATTACTGCTGATGCGAATCCAACCCAGACTTCATGGAAAATTTTTGACGTCAACAACGTCGTTGTTGCTCAAGGAACCAGTAATGATGCAACATTTTGTATCAACAGTAACTGTCACCGCTTTGAGATTTATGACTCAGCAGGTAATGGTTTGACCGGCACAGGTAACTACAAGGTTTACTTGAATGGTGTTGAGGTTGCTTCAGGTGCTCAATTTGGTACACGCGATATTCGCTATGTAAACTGTCCGGAAGGAACCAGCTGCAACGATCCGTTGAATGCAGTATTAGGTTTGAATGAAGTGCCTTTCGACAATTCGTGGTATGTATTCACTCCTGCTGCGAATGGTC
>CALQJP020000185.1 GCA_943330925.2 Chryseobacterium gleum | reverse complement strand
ATAGCTCTTGTACATTGAAGAACTGGCTATCGAGGCGCAGACAGCCATTCAGACTTATTGCGATGAGTGAGAATAGTAGTAATCGTTTCATAGTGTTCAGAATTTGCGGGTAAATCCAACATACAGTCCCAATGCTCCTGTGGTTCCGGGTGCTTTATAATCGACCGTCAGCGACTCGTGTGAGGAAAATGGAGCCAAGTACTTGCACTCAAAACTGGTGTTCCATTTTCCGCGCGAGCGGGTATAACCGACATTGAGTGCCGGTATCCAGCGTGTTTCCTGAACTCGATCGGCCGTTCCGATTTTGTTGAGCTCATACCATGAGGTGATACCCGTGTAAACGAAACTCCCCTGCTTGCCCACGTCCCACCAGGCGTTGATGTCGAGCGATGGATAAAAGCGTGAGTTCCCTTCCCACTTATCGACCATGTAAGTGGCCTGCACCAACGTCGAAACACCGGGTATGCGACCGTCCTGCTTGCGCCATTGACGCAGATACCCGCCGTCAATTTGGGCGACGCCAAAAAGCGCTGCAGTTGTATGAACGCGCAACGCCACTGTCGAAACACTGTCCACTCCATATGACGCTCCCAACGATGTAAACGGAACGGGCACTACTGCGCCTCCGAAACCAACGAGCGGCCCTCCGAGCGTGGCCGAAGCGGCCCATTGTTTTTTCTGCAACGGTTTCACCATACTCACAGGGGAGCACGCAGCGAGCATGGCTGCGCATAGAAATAGGATAATTCGCATGCGGCAAATAAAGGGGAAATTGGTGGTGGGGGGGATGATTTTTTGGGGGGGACTGGGGACTGGGGACTGGGGACTGGGGACTGGATACTGGATACTGGAGGCTCGGAGATTCGCGAATCAATTATTTTCGGTTTGCGGTTTTGTTGAAGCGATAAAAACTATTTTCGCGAGGCAACAAAAAACCAATCATGAAAATGAAAAACATCCTACTGCTGTTTCTTGCAGTCATAGCACTTGCATCGTGCTCCGAGGGAATCACTAAAAAATATACCATCGAGAATATCGATGTAACCGTTGAAGGGCCTTTGTTCGATGGTCCGAATACGATGCAGGCCTCGCACAGCATCGATCTCAGCAAGATAGAAGCAGGGCTGCTGCCCGAACATGTGAAATCCGTAAAGCTCACCAAGGCTTCGGTGACCACCGCCGACAGCGCCGCGTTCAACAGCGTGCGCAATTTCGTGTTGCAGCTTACCTCGGCCGACGCGAAAATGCAGAAAGCAGGTGTGCTTAACCCGGTTCCTAAAAACACCTCTACGGTTGAACTCACGCCCTCTGCCGAAGCGGACTTAACGGAGAACTTCAAGCAAAAAGAGATCATCATCATACTCGATGCCGACCTGGAAGGCGACCGCGATGAGAGCCTCACCTACACCGCCAATTTTGAATTCGAAATCACCTACAAAAAATAAACGATGAAATCAATCCTTTTTATCTGCAGCTTATTTCTAACTGCATCCCTCGGATTAGCACAAAACACAGAAGCCGACCGTTTGCTCGGTGTCTGGGAACCCAGCAATGGCAAGGCGCGCGTGAAGATTGAAAAAATCGGAGAGAAATATTACGGCAAGATTGTGTGGCTGCGCGAACCCAACGACCCGAATACAGGCCAGCCGAAAGTCGACAAGAACAATCCCGATGCGAGCGTGCGCAACGTTCCGCTGAAAGGCTACCGTATGCTGAAGGACTTTAAATTCCTGGGCAAAGACCAATGGGATAGTGGCACTATTTACGATCCGGAAAACGGAAGCACCTACAAGTGCATCATCAAAATGACCGACAACAACACGCTCGACATCCGTGGCTATATTGGTGTTGAAGCACTCGGTCGTACCGATGTTTGGAAGCGTCTAGAAGTAAAAAAATAACCCTCCTCTCCTACCATGCGCATTTTAAGCTCTCTCCTGCTCCTGCTGGTTATACCGGCGTGGGCATATGCTCAACCCGACAGCATCGCCACTGAAGAAGAGGACTTCTCCATGTATGAAAACCTCGACTTCGCCGATGCAGGCGCAAAGCGTTTTTGCACCCCGAAGGTGTTTGATTTGAGTCCTGCAAAACTTATCTCGATTGGTTATGATTACCAGGGATCGTTTGGCATTGACTACGGTGCATCAACCGATACAACCTGGCAATCAGGGCTGGGAAATTTCTCCGGTGCCGGAGGACTGCGCTTAGGAGCGAATATCCCGGTGATATCGAAAACGAATGTCGTTTGGCAATTGGGATTCAATTATGCGCGTACCGCCTTTGCGGGTGAAGGTGAAGCCTCTGTCAATCCGCTCGATGCAACTCTGCGCAACAACGGACTTACCACAACGGGCATCAACACGACGCTCTTCAAGCCACTCAACGAAGAGAAGTTTATCATCGCACAAGCTTCCGCTGATTTGAACGGTGATTACTACCTCGACAACTTCACTCCATTGGAGTACACACGTTACAGCGCTGCAGTCATTTTTGGTAAGAAGAAAAGTGATCGCAAGATGATTGGCTTCGGTCTATCGCGCACCTACCGTGTAGGCGAACTAAACTACATCCCAGTGATGCTGTTGAACTGGACAGCACCCAACCGCAAGTGGGGCGTGGAAATGCTCGCTCCTGCGCGTGCACACATTCGCAAATCGCTTTCAGCACGAAACATCCTTCTTTTCGGCTATGAGATTGAAGGAAACTCCTACCGCGTGCTGCGCGGCGATGTCAATAATCCGCTTGGCTATGAACTGCGCAGAGGCGAACTCCGCTTCCGCGCCGTTTGGGAAACGTCGATGTATCAGTTCATCTGGATGTCGCTGCAAGCAGGCTATCGCTATGGTTACAGCTTCAACGTGGACAACTTCGCTCCGTCCGACAAGGAGTTCTTCCGAGGCTTCTTCGGAGATCAGCCCTATGCACAGGAGAATGAGTTTAAGGGCACGTGGTATGTGCAGTTGTCGGTGAACTTGGTGAGCCCTTGATTAGTGGCGAGTGGCGAATGACTAGTGACGAATGACTAGTGACTAGTGACGAATGTGGTAACCTTTGCAATGCGTCCCTGCCCTTGCAACGATTCAGGGCAATGCTGTGTTAGGCGCATGGCGGGCGTTTCATGAAGGGGGACGCATGCAATGCGTCCCTACCCTGGCTTTTGGTGAAGGGCGTCCCTCGCCCATCGTCCCTCGTCCTTCTAAAACAGGCTCGCCTGCTCTCCTGGCGGCTCCGGCTTGTCCTTAGGCTTCTTTTCCGGCTTCGGTGGATCAGGTATTGCTCCTGTTTTGCGCTGCTCTTTGAAACGCGCCATTTCCTCTTCCAGTCCTTCGATTTCGAAATCGATGTCATCGGGATTTTGACGGATGGTGTCCTCCAAGTCAAACAACTCCTCATTGCGATCTATCTCTACCTTCTCAGGCTGACGCGCTGCAATGAGTTCGTTCAACATGTTCTCGGCTTCAATCTCGCGCTGCGGATCAGCATCGAGCAATTCGATGTTGAGCACAGGATAAGCGGTAAGGCGATTACCAATGGCCTTCAATCCTTTCACCGCAATGAACTCGCGCAAATCAATGCTCTCGTCCATCTTGTTTTTCGCGAGCTTGTTGCGCTTGTCGAATCGCACATACACTACAGGATGATGCAAGAGCGATGCAATAGAGAGCTTTGACTTCGGATGTTCAGAGATGAATGTTACCGGGCCTTTCGAAGCTTCAATCAAGAAACGCTTCACGAACCACTGGTCCTTCTCGCCGTCGTAATACACGGCTGTAAGCGGCTTTTCCGTAATCCACTTCTCGAGGATGACGATGTTCTCGTCGAAGTGCGTGGCAAGATCCGGACTGATCAGTTTATAGACTCCCGAGCCAAGCACACATAGAATTTTATCTTCAGCGTTAAACTCGCCCATGAAGCGGCCGTGGCCTTCTTCGTTGAGACGCATCACGCTTTCATCCAACCAGATTTTGCGCGCACCGAGGGTGGAGATACCGGCTTGCTTCAACTCCACTTTTTTCACGGGATACTTCGATGCCACGTTTCCGCCGGCATCACGGCCCTTGATAGCGAGCTCTGCAAAGTCGATGTCGTACTTGAGTTTCTTCAAACGCTCCAACGCACGCAAGTGCATGGTCACCACTTCGGCTTCGCCATTGGGATTGGCAGTAAAGTGCAACACCTCGCTACCGGCAGTTCCTTTGGTGAGGTCGTATTCTTTATCACGCGTGATGGCCGTCACAGCAAAGCGCTTCATCATGGCGCCGCCCTTCTTGCCATCGGCATAAATCATATTGTAAATGGTACGTTTGTCGTCTTTCTTCCACACCGCAGCATGGATGATGTCTTTGCCCACAAAGGCCTTCGACTCGACTCGCTTCACCAACATCTTTCCATCGCGACGGAATACAATAATGTCGTCGATGTCGGAACAGTCGCTCACGAACTCACCCTCATCGCGCTTAAGGCCTGTGCCGATGAAGCCTTCCGCGTAGTTCACGTACAGCTTCGCATTGGCAATGGCCACTTTCGCGGCTTCCACCACGTCGAACTGCTTGAGTTCCGTTTTGCGATCTTTGTCTTTGCCGTATTTACGCTTCAACTCCTTGAAGTAGTCAACACAAGTGTCCACCAGCTCGTCGAGCTTACGCTGCACATTCTGAATGTCGCCTTCGAGCTTCTTGATGAGATCATCGGCCTTGAACGCATCGAACTTCGAGATACGCTTGATGCGGATTTCCGTGAGGCGTGTCACGTCGTCGTCGGTCACTTCACGGAAGAAGTCCTTCACGTGTGGCTTCAAGCCTTTGTGAATGGTGTCGAGAATTTCTTCCCACGACTCACACTCTTCAATCTTGCGGTAGATGCGCTTTTCGATGAATATCTTTTCGAGTGATGAGAAGAACCATTGCTCGTTCAATTCGCCTAGTTCGATCTTCAACTCCTGCTCGATGAGGTCTTTCGTATGCTCAGTCGAAATCTTGAGCAACTCGTCGACACCAATGAACAGCGGCTTCTCTTCCGAAATCACGCATGAATTGGGCGAAATGCTCACCTCGCAATCAGTGAAGGCATAGAGCGCGTCAATCGTCTTGTCGGGACTAGTACCCGGCGCGAGATGTATAATAATCTCCACCTTATCAGTCGTGATGTCTTCTACTTTCTTAATCTTGATTTTACCCTTGTCGTTGGCCTTCAAGATTGAATCGATCAAGCTAACGGTATTGGTTCCAAACGGAATCTCAGTAATTGTGAGCGTCTTGTCTTTATCGTCTTTTCGAATGCGTGAACGCACGCGAATCTTACCTCCGCGCAAACCGCGGTTGTAGTCGGT
>CALQJP020000184.1 GCA_943330925.2 Chryseobacterium gleum | reverse complement strand
TTCTTGTCGCCACCCAACAGCATCATGCGAATTTTTACCGGCGCCGACCATGAGCAATGGAAATGGGCAATAAAATCGTGAGCGTACTTCACGGTGAGGTAAGCAATGTTTTCAATGCCGTTGTGAATGTGGCTTATACCTGTTGCCTGTACACTCAAGGGCTTTGCAGGAATCAGATAATCGAGTATAGAAATATCGTGCGGAGCCAAGTCCCAAAGCACGTTCACATCTTGCTGAATGAGCCCGAGGTTGATACGTGTCGAGTCGAAATACTTCACCGCCCCCAATTCACCCGAGTCTATCAGGCTTTTCATTTTCTGAACCGCGGAGGTGTAGAGGAATGTATGATCGACCATGAGCACTTTTCCGTGCGCATTGGCCAATGCAATCAGCTCCTCTGCATGGGTTACCGTATCGGTCATGGGCTTTTCCAGCAACACGTGCTTGCCCGACATCAACGCTTTCTTGGCCAGATCAAAATGCGTGAAAACCGGTGTGGCGATAATTACCGCATCAATTTCCGTATTCGTCCAAATCGAATCGATATCGGAAGTCACTTTGATAGAAGGATACGCTCGCGAAACCAGCGCTAAACGCTCAGGCCTTAAGTCGGCTACTGTATGAACCGTGGTGTTGGGCGTTGCCGCAAAGTTGCGGACCAAATTCGGCCCCCAATAACCATAACCGATAATTGCACAATTGATCATAGGTAGAATGTGTGAGGCAAATATGCCTCATTGAGCGCATGATTCAGCGCTTGCTCATCAAAATTTGACTCAAACACATAGTTCGCATAAGAAGTGATAGTCGTCGGTATGCATAACCGTTTGGTATTGAAGGCCTGCTTCCTCTGCCAACACCTGAAGCAACACCTCATCGGGGTAAATCCAGGGGAACATCTGTGTTTTTCCTTCGCAACGCACTTCGAATTCAACTTCGCACGGTGCGCCCGCCGACAAATCCAACGTTGCCGATTCCTCCTTGAAATATCGGATATCGGTAGAGTCGCCAATGATGCGTCCACCCGGCGCCAGAAGCGTTTTCAAATGACTCAACAAGCTGACCAAGCCGTCTTCATTGCCTGCTATTCCGAACCCATTCATCAGCAGAAGAATGGTGTCGAACTGCTGCCCCGACAAGTGCATTACATCAGCCTCCCCTACTTCACGCACGCCGCGCGTGCGCAACACTTCGCACGAGAGCGCTGAGCGCTCGAGCGCCAACACTTCCATGCCGCGTTGCTGCAGAATAAGCGAGTGGCAGCCTGCTCCTGCTCCCACATCCAGCACGCGCCCTTTGCAACGGTTCATCGCTTCCAATTCAGCTTCGTTCATTTCGGATTCCGTGCGAAAAAAATGCGTCGACAACATCGGTTCGTCCTGCATTCCGTCAATAATCAACTCAATCTGGTTCACCTCATTTTCGAACTGATATGTCCAAATAGCATGTCCTATTACGTCGGTTGGAAAACCTTGCAAATCGTCAGTAGCGTTCATACTGCAAATGAACTACATTAGTCGGGATAAAAGATGTTGAGAATGCCTGTTGAACATGCAACCTTGATTGCATCCGACGGGTCTAACCAATAGAGAATTAACCCCATGAAAGGATCACTACTCATTTTCGGTTGGATGCTTTGTGTTTGCTTGACCCATGCTCAGCTTATCACCACCAGCAATCTCACGGTAGAGCAATACGTGCAAGAAGTGTTGTTGGGTCAAAATGTATCCGTATCGAACATCACGTTCAACGGTGGCCCGGCCAACACGGTGAGTACGGCTGTTGGAGGCTTCGATTGCACCAATTGCAATCTTGGCATTGCTTCGGGATTTGCCATGACCACGGGCGATGTAGCCGGGTTGGTGGGTCCCAACGATGAAAGCGGTTATGCAGGAACCGGCACCGGGTTGGCAATGGGTCAAGACCCTGACTTGTTGAACCTTATTCAAGAACTGATTCCGGGTGCCGACCCCAACATTGTGGATGTGAATGACTGGGTGATTATAGAATTCGACTTTATTCCACTGGGCGACACCATTCAATTCCAATACGTGTGGGGCTCTGAGGAATATTCTGAATATGTGGGTACCGACTTCAACGACATTTTCGGATTCTTCATTAGCGGCCCCGGCATCAACGGTTCTTATGCCAACAATGCAGAGAACATAGCCCGAGTGCCCGGCACCAATGCACCGGTAGCAATCAGCACCATCAACAACGGCTCTGCCAACATCGGCCCATGCGTGAGTTGCGAATACTACAATCAAGACGGGCAATACGGCACTTTAGCATTCGACGCCCCCGAGCACACAGATCCGATGTATATGCAAATGGATGGTTATACTGACATCCTAACAGCCACTGCGATTGTGCAATGCGGAGAAACGTTTCATATCAAACTGGCTATTTGCGACACCAGCGACCCGGCATACGCATCGGCTGTTTTCTTGCAGCGCGATTCTTTTTCCAGCAATCTGGTTGTGCAGGCACAGCTCGACCTCGAAGCGGGCGGCCCGGAAGGCAACACCATGTTTGAGGACTGCGGTGATGGCTTCATTGTTTTCCAACGCCCCGAAAGTGGAAACCCAAATACACAACTGGTTGCCAACCTTGCATTCACAGGAACGGCTACCAACGGCGTCGATTATACGCAAATGCCCGAATCCGTGACCTTCGAGCCAGGAGTCATGGAGGTTTCGATCTACATCGACGCCTTTGAAGACGGCCTCATTGAAGGCAATGAAACCGTTATCATGAACATCACCAACATTGCAGAGTGCGGTGAATCGCTCATCTCTTCCTCGTTTGAATTCTTCATCGCCGACGTGCCCGAACCACTTCAAGTGCAGGGGGTGAACTATGAAATTTGTCAAGGTGCCATTCAAACACTCGAGCCCATCATAACCGGAGGCTACGCCAATTACGGTTATGTGTGGAGCACAGGTGAAACAAACGAGACCATCGATGTTGCGCCACTTGCAACAACCACTTATATACTCACCGTTTCCGATACATGCGGAATGCCCAGCGACGACAGTGAATTCATCGTGGATGTATTGGTTGCCCAACCTCTCATTGTTTCGATTGTCGATACGGACAACGTGTTGCCGCTCGATTGCGGTGACTTCGTTAACATTTACGCGACTGTAAGCGGTGGTATCGCTCCCTATCAATACAATTGGTCCGATGATCAGGGCAACATCCTTTGGGGTGCGGAGGCGCTTGGTATCAGCTCGTGGAACGCCGGTATCATCAACCTTTCTGTTACGGATCAGTGCAACTTTGAAGCAGTAGACGATATCGAAATTCTGGTGAACGCGCCCGCGTTGTCAGCAACCATGCCTGCAGTGCACACTGTTACCTGCGGTTCGAATTGCAACCTAACCGTGACCCCTATCGGCGGAAGCACACAGGGCTTTGGCTACAACTACGAATGGCAGTTCAACGGAGCAACCGATTGGAATTATTGGGGCCTGGCCAACTACGGAGCGCCTGCAACCATCGAAGGCACCATCACAGCAATCGTATCCGACCAATGCGGTCAAACGTTTGAGGTGGAAAGCCAACTCATCATCGAAAGTCCGGACATTATTCTTTCCTTGCCTCAAGACTATGCAGGCAACTGCGCCACGCTCTTTACCATCAACCCAATCATTGAAGGAGGAAGCGGCAACGTAAACGACTGGACCTACAGCTGGACAGGCAACGGCACAGCAATCAGTAACGCCACGGCGCTGAGTTCAACCTTTGCCGATGACACGCACATTGTGCTCAGCGTAACAGATGTATGCAGCGCAACTGCCACCGCAGAAACGGACGTTGACATTGAGAATCCTGCCATTGATGTAACCATCGGCAACGACATCAATGCTTCGTGTATCGACAACACTGCCATGGCTGCCGACATTCAGGGTGGCAGCGGCGGAGTGGAGTATCAATGGATTGTAGCAGGAGATGTAGAAGGCACGACCGCCACTTTCAACTTGCAATCCTTCCAAACGGTTGAGGTGGCTTTGCTCATTACCGACGCTTGCGCGGAAACGGCGCGTGACACCCTCACCATTTTCATTCCCGACACACCATTGACCGCCGTTACGGCTCTCGACACCGCAGTATGTCCCAACCAAACCGCCTATGTATGGACAATTGCTTCGGGAGGTGAAGGACCTTATATCGCGGAGTGGAACGACGATTTCCTGGGCGACTCCATTTCAGTGTACCCGGCAGCAAGCACCAACTACCACTTGGTACTTCGCGACATTTGTGGACGACAGTTGGAAGAGGATGTATTAGTTGAAGTGCTTCCCATTACAGCCAACTTCAACGTCGTTTCAATGGGCAACGACACCTATACATTTACCGCCACACCGGAACCGGCCTGCCCCGAATGCTTTATCTACTGGCAGTTTGGCGATGGCAACACCAGCAACGAATGGTCGGTGGTGTATGAATACGATGGCCTGAGTGACTATACTCCACAACTTACCTTGATCAATGAGCTGGGTTGCACGAACACACAGCAATACATGATTACAAGCTCTGCATACTTCTATGTACCCAATGCGTTTACCCCGAACGGCGATGGATTGAACGATGTATTCAAAGTGGAAGGAAGAGGATTTGCAGAATACGAATTCACCATTTTCAACCGCTGGGGCGATGTTGTTTTTCACTCAACCGATCCGGAAGAAGTTTGGGTTGGTGAGGGAGGCGACCAAGATTACTACGCCCAGAATCAGGCATACAACTATGTCATTCGCGTGAAAGGCTTTGATACCGAAACGATTCAACGCACAGGCGCTATCAAGATTCTGCGATAGGATTATACAGCGTTGTAAAGGCCTATTGTTTCAAAAACGAATAACCGCCTTTCGTTGCGCCCCAAACCTGGGTGCCTGCATCATTCCATCCCTGATCCCAACTGTTCATGCCTTGCGCGCCTATCACTACCCTTGAAGTGGTGTAGGTTGCTCCGGAGCGCGTGCTCGGGCATGTCTTATCGGCAGTTGCTCCTTCAAATTGCATGAGCTCACCGTTGAATGTCAGCGTGACCTCACACCCTTCGAGCACCTTCAATGAATCGGGTGTTATCGCATTGAAAATAGTATCGCTGCCCGTTTTGCCAGTGAATCGCTGCGGAGCATTCATGGTATAGATGTAACTGATAAAACGATCATCGGATTGCTTCACTACGCGATAGATGCGCTGGCGGTAAGGTTTGTCGAGCGCAGTGCTCATCGCTTGTTCCACATACAAATAGAACTCATTTTCCGACGACTTCCAGATGGGCTCCATGCGCAAGCGAATATCGAAATAGTCGCTGTCGTTTTTGCTCTGCAACTCGCTG
>CALQJP020000183.1 GCA_943330925.2 Chryseobacterium gleum | reverse complement strand
TCAACACCAATAAAAACGAAGGAGCTCCTACACTCAGCGCCGACGGACAAATGCTCATCTTCACTGCATGCGAAGCAGCCGATGGCACCTGGGGCGGCACGCGCCAGGGACTTGGCAGCTGCGACCTCTTCTTCTCCATGCGAACTGCTACCGGTTGGACGGCCGCCGAAAACATGGGCAACACGGTAAACAGCAACACGTGGGAAAGTCAGCCGAGCTTTGCAGCGAATGGTCGCGCATTGTACTTCGTGCGGGGCAAGCGCACTGCAGCCGGCATCAAGGAGCAAGACATTTATTACAGCTACCTGCGAGAAGATGGACAGTGGGCCGTGCCTGTGAAGGTTCCCGGACGCATCAATACAGTATTCGAAGAAGAGAGTGTGATGATTCACCCCGATGGTCATACCCTTTACTTCAGCAGCAATGGTCACTCAGGCATGGGTGGACTCGATATATTCATGAGTCGCTTGTTGCCCAGTGGCGATTGGGATACTCCTGTTAACCTGGGCTACCCCATCAACACGCACAAAGACGAAAACTCGATTCAAGTTACCGCCCGCGGACAAATAGCCCTGTTTGCAAGCGATCGTTTTGGTGGTCAGGGTGGTCTCGATCTGTATCAGTTCAACCTTCCACAACGTGTGCAGCCTTCACTCGTAACCTATGTAGCCGGTATCATTAGCGATAAGTTGAGCTACAAAAAACTCGAGGCACGCCTTGAGCTCATCGATTTGGAAACAGGCAAAACCGTAACCGAAGCATACAGCAACAAGGGAACGGGCGACTATCTGCTTTGCCTGCCTGCAGGTAAAGACTATGCGCTAAACGTTAGCAAGGAAGGCTACCTCTTCCATTCCGAAAACTTCTCGTTGAAAAACTTCAGCGGTTACGATCCGTATCGATTGGATGTGCAACTCCAGAAGCTTCGCCCGGGCGCTACCATTGTGCTCAACAATGTATTCTTCGAAACCAACAAATGGGAACTGAAGCCGGAGTCGATGATAGAACTTGATCGATTGGTGTCGCTTCTCAAAGGGAATCCGGAAAAGAAGATTGAAATTGGCGGACACACCGACAATGTTGGTTCCGACGAAGCCAACCTTACCTTGTCGAATAACCGTGCGCAAAGTGTGGTAGACTACCTCATCAAAAAAGGAATAGCCACTACCCGACTCACGGCCAAAGGTTATGGTGAAACCATGCCGATTGCTACCAACGACAACGACGCAGGCAGAGCAAAAAACAGACGCACCGAATTCAAGGTCATTGAATAATTAAGCGTTACTTCGCGCCCTGGAGATTCATTGCCCATGAAGGTTATTCGTCCGCAACAGACTTTGCTTTTTCTCATTGCAGTGGCCGTGGTATGCGGGGCTATTGCAATGGTATTTCCCACGGATGGCTTGCAAGTAGCGGGCTACACGTTTCGATTTAAAAGTTGGAATGAGCAACCCGATTCAGCAGCTATTCCTGCGGTGACAGATATCGATGCGCATTTGGCCATGTTCGATTCGACGGCAACTGCAACTGCAGATACCTCACGTTCCATTCAACGAACCGAAACAATCGCTTCGCTTCAATTTGCCGAAGCAAACTCCGCTTCCTTCTTTCCTTTTTTTGAAGCGTTGAGCAACGCCTCCAATGGAAGCAAGGTGCATGTGTTTCATTACGGCGACTCACAGATTGAGGGCGATCGCATGACCAACATCGTGCGCGACAAACTGCAATCGCGCTTTGGTGGTTCGGGCTGCGGGCTTATTTGTCCGTTGCCGGTTGCACCGCCCAGTTCTGTTATACTCACTCAAAGCAACAACTGGAAACGGTACACTTCGTATGGCTACGACGACGGCAAATGCGGACATCAGAACTACGGTCCCATGTGCGCTTTCACGCGCTTCACTCCCGTGAAAGGAGCATCCGATAGCTCGGGAGTAACAGAAGCCTACATCGAATTCCGTCCGTCTTCCATGGCGACCTCCCGTTGCAAGCAGTTTCAGGAAGCGGTTTTGTTTTTTGGCAACAGCAATCATCCGTGTCAGCTTACAGTCTTGGCCGACGACGTACCGGTAGCTACGGAAACACTGCCTGTTACCTCCTCGATTGCATCGCGAAGCTTTACCGTACCGCAAACGAATCGCATTCGCTTTGTGTTTGAAGCTGTTTCGAGCCCCGATATCTATGGTATCAGTCTCAATAGTATGAGCGGTGTCGGCATGAGCAACATAGCATTGCGCGGCAACGACGGAAGTGCCTTCTTTCGTGTCAACTCCGGATCGATGCAACCCGCCTTCAAAGAGTTGCAAGCAGGACTTTTCATACTTCAGTTTGGAGGCAACAGTGTGCCTTACCTCAGCGGACGAGAGTCGGCGCGCAAGCACGGCGCCTCTTTCCGCACGCACATCCAGCGCTTCAAGTCGATGCATCCGGGTGCCGCCGTTATCGTCATCGGTCCATCCGACATGAGCACCAGCGTGAACGGTGTTATGCAAACGTGGCCTTATTTAGAAGAATTGAATCAAGGAATGAAGGACGCCGCATTTGCCGAAGGCTGTGCCTTCTGGGATATGTTCTCTGTCATGGGCGGACGTAATTCAATGATCGCCTGGGTCAACCACAATCCGCAATACGCCGGCCCCGACTACACGCACTTCACCCCTGCCGGCGCCCGCAAAATGGCGGAACTTCTTGCCAAGGCGATATTGGATGAGTATGATGGTTGGGGACTGAGGACTGGGGACTGAGGTGACGGAGAGGAGGAGTTGATTGATGATGATTTTTACGAAGTTATTGGAATATTATTCTCCAACTTAAGCATCAAATCATAGGCAAACAATAGTCAGTGCGGAATAATATTCCGAATTGTAATAGAACGATTTTTTCGATCGTTCAAAATTTGTCGAATGAAAACAGATTTTGATAAAATGTCATATGCCTTCGCGCTTTCAATTATCAAGACACACGAGAACTTGAAGAATCGAAAATTATTTGAACTTGGAGGGCAACTCTTACGGTCTGGAACTGCTATTGGCGCGCTCTATAGCGAAGCCAAGTACGCTCAAAGCAGACCGGATTTCATCAGTAAATTATCGATAGCCAGAAAGGAATGTAACGAGTGTTTATATTGGCTGAACCTGTTGCATGATAGCGATTTCATTTCAACTGAAGATTACAACCAACTGCATCAAAACGGCATTTCTTTATTAAAGATTTTAACTGCCATGATTCGAACGAGCCAATCAAAACTCACCGGGTCAACGCCAAGCAACCTACACAAGAACTAAGTTCCCAGTCGCCAGTCCTCAGTCCTCAGTCCCTAACCCAGGAACGGATACCGATAATCCACCGGCGATACAAACGTTTCTTTGATGGTGCGCGGAGAAACCCAGCGCAACAAGTTGAGGTAGCTGCCGGCCTTGTCGTTGGTACCGCTCGCGCGTGCGCCGCCGAAGGGCTGCTGGCCTACTACGGCTCCGGTTGGTTTGTCGTTGATGTAGAGGTTACCGCATGCGCCTTCCAGTGCGCGCGTTGCCTGCTCAATGGCATAGCGGTCGTGCGAAAGGATGGCTCCCGTGAGCGCATACTCACTCGTATCGTTGATCAAATGCAAGGTCTCAGCCCATTGTGCGTCGTCATACACATAAAGGGTAAGCACCGGACCGAAGATTTCCTCACACATGGTGCGGAACTTCGGGTTAGTAGTAACAGCAATGGTTGGCTCAACGAAGTAGCCAACACTGTCGTCGCAATTGCCGCCGGTGATAATCTCAACGTCGGGTTGCGACTTGATATACTCAATGTATCCTTTGATGTTGTCGAATGCGCGCTTGTCGATTACGGCATTGATGAAGTTGCCGAAATCTTCGGGTGTTCCCATTTTCATGGTTGCTCCATCTTGAATCAAACGCTCTTTAACTGCAGGCCACAGCGACTTGGCAATGTAGCCACGGCTTGCCGCGCTGCACTTTTGTCCCTGAAACTCGAATGCGCCGCGAGTGAGTGCTGTCGCAACTTCGTTCGGCTTGGCTGAAGGATGCGCGATCACAAAGTCTTTCCCTCCCGTCTCCCCTACTATGCGAGGATAGGTCTTATACTTCTCGATGTTGGTCCCGATTTCCTTCCACAAGTGTTTGAACACTCCCGTGGATCCCGTGAAATGAAGTCCTGCGAAATCGGGGTGACTGAAAATCACATCACCGGCGTCCTTGCCTTCTACAGTGATCATATTGATAACGCCGTCAGGCAAACCTGCCTCACGGAAAAGTTCCATAATGACATGCGCACTATAGACTTGTGTATCCGATGGTTTCCAAACAACGGTGTTGCCCATCAGCGCGGCACTGGCAGGCAGGTTGGCCGCAATAGCTGTGAAGTTGAAGGGGGTGATGGCAAATACAAATCCCTCGAGCGGGCGATATTCCAGGCGATTCCAAACGCCGGGTTGGTTGCCCGGTTGGTCGCGGTAAATCTGCTGCATGAAGGCAACGTTGAAACGCAAGAAATCGATGAGCTCACAAGCGGCATCAATTTCCGCCTGGAACGCATTCTTGCTCTGCGCCAGCATGGTTGCTGCGTTCATGCGCATGCGGTATGGACCCGCGAGCAAATCGGCTGCACGCAAGAAAATCGCGGCGCGTTGCTCCCATGCCATGGCCGACCAACGGCCTTTTGCTGCCAAAGCAGCATCAATGGCTTGCGACACGTGCGCTTTTGTGCCCCAATTGAAGTGGCCAAGTACTTTCTTATGATCGTGCGGCGGCGACATGGTGCGCTTGTCGGATGTGCGAACGAGTTCTGAACCGATGTACATAGGCACATCAATGGGAGCCTGGTTGTACATAGCACGGTATTGATTCAACAAATTCTCGCGATCGGCCGTTCCGATGGCATAACTGCGCACAGGTTCATTGACAGGCACAGGTACTTGGAAAACTCCTTTTGGCATACAAAATAATTTGGTGCGAATGTACTTGAAGAGGTTGAATCGAATACAATCGGCCGTCGTCTGATTGAACGGAATAGTACTTTTTTGGAATGCAGTCTTGCTCAGAACGTCAAATGCCCGAGCCTCTCCATGACTTGATGGCCGATGGAGAAATAAATAATGAGACCGAAAATGTCGTTGAGCGTTGTAACGAACGGACCTGTTGCCAAGGCGGGGTCAATCTTAAATCGATTCAACGTCATCGGTATCCAAGTGCCAAAGAAACTGGCAAACAGGATTACGAAAAAGAGTGCAATGCTAGCGGTGATGCACAAGGTAAGATCCATGTGAAAGAGCAAGCTCACCGCCAGAATAATCGCAGAGCAAACAAATCCGTTGATGAGGCCGACCCGGAGTTCCTTCCATAATTTCTGACCCAAGTTTTCATCGAGCGCACTTTGGTTGGCGAGTGCCTTCAC